>NZ_JACBAZ010000008.1 GCF_013391475.1 Oceaniferula marina
AGACTGCACCTGACTTGTTTCCAATTCCTTTGTAGTGCTTTGCATTTTTGGGATGCAAGCGCACTTGCGTTGCATCCTGAAGAATGACCCGGGAGAACTTCACAGGAATGAGCCCCTTATGCTTTGGCTTGTGGAGATCTGTTCCGACCAAAGCAAGGCACTCTTGCATGAATTTCAACCCTTGTGAGCTAAAGCGATAGGCTAGCCCCTGCCTGGTCAGAGTCCTCACTTCGGTTGCTCCCAATGAAGTGGCTAGTTGGCTTAATGACCCCTTGCCTCCAGTCACTGCTTTAAGAAGAGAAAGAAGAAATCCCGAGGCTGAAAACCCCTGAGTGCGACGCTTGATAAATCCTACCTGCTTCGCTAAACTTTCGATCTCATCCCGAGTGAGATTCAATGTGGCGGCAGGCTGGGTCGAGTGACCTCGGTAGTTTTGAATAGGCATACCAAGCGTGCCGCCACACCTGAGGAGTCAAGAGTTTTTATGATTTATTTTAAGCTAATTGACTTATATTCAGCGGGTTAAGCCCTTATTTTGACGCCAATGACTACTTGGTATAAGCTGGAATTCCCGCCGGCGAATTCCAGAGTTTCAAGGTTTCAAAGGTTCCGGCATTCCAGAAGCTTCGCGACATGCTTGGCAATCACATCAGCCTCGAGGTTGACCCGCTGGCCCATTTCGGCGTCGTTCAATCTGGTTTTTTCCATGGTATGCGGAATGATCCAGAACACCGCGCTATCCTCGGTCAGTTCCGCAATCGTCAGTGAAATGCCATCGATCGCCAGAGAGCCTTTGTCGATACACAACGGCATCATTGCCGCCGGCAATGCGATCTCGAGACGGTAATCTCCACCGTGCGGCGACAAATCGATAATCTCACCGGTATCATCCACGTGCCCTTGGACAAAGTGGCCACCAAATCGGTCACCTGCCAGCATCGCCCGCTCCAGGTTCACCAAACGCCCCTCCGTTAGTTCTCCCAGCGAGGTCACATTCAGTGTCTGCTGCAAGACATCAAAACTGGCAGCATGTTGGTCGTGCCAAGTCACCGTCAGGCAGCAGCCGTTGACCGCGACAGACTCCCCATCTTGCAATTCAGAAGCAAACGGAATCTGCAAGGTGATTCGCGCCTGTTCATCGCGCGGTTCGATTGACAGAACCTTGCCGGTAGCCTCTACAAGTCCAGTGAACATGGTCAGATTATAGTTACAACTCAGTGAGATTCAGAGGCATCGGGCAAAGGCTGATTCAACTCCTCTTTCATTTGTTTAAGTGCCTTTTTATCTTCACCAAAGATATCTTTGATACCCGGATCCGGGATACACATCATGTAAATTGAGACAATCACAGTCGGGATAAGAGCCCCCATCAACAGCTTGCCTGGTGAAACCCCGTCACCGAAGAACCGGCCAAGCAAGGCCTGACCAGCCGGGTTCGGAGCGTTGGCAATCACGGTCAGGCCTCCACCCGAAACAGCACCGGCAAGGACCGCATACTTCAAAGTAGGCCCCAAACCATCCACCTGGCTGGCGAGGAAGGTAATCGCGGCGTTATCGTTAAAGGACGTCAAAACCACCGAACCGACAAATAGCGGCCACTCACCTAAACCGCTCGTCAACAGTGGAGCGAGCCACCACCCCTGTAGGCCACCGTGGATCACAAGACCGGCAAGGAAAAAGCCAACCAGAATAGGACCACGCAGCATCACCTCAGTCTGGTGATGTTCCGTTGCCTGACGGAAGGCGAGGAAAAACAAAAAGCCTCCGATAAACATTGCCGGAGTGTGTGAGAAATACACGGTCCAAGCCATAAACCCAAGGTGGGAAATCGTGACCCAAAGCGGAACCGGATGGTTATTTTCCTGCAAGTCGCCCTTACCATCCTCGTTGTGGTCTTCAAGCTTCCCGCTCATGCTGTTGAGTTCTTTGCGGAAAAAGAAATAATACAGCAAGGTTGAGGTAATGATACCAATTATAGCCTTATCGCCATAATGCATCATCATGTCCATTGAGCTCAGGTCCCACTTGGAAGCCACCATCAAGACCGGTGGAGCCGCAAAATTCGTCAACACACCACCAACCGAAACATTCACGAATAACAAACCAATCGTAGCATAGGCAAACTTGGCGGTTGGCTTCAAACTGTAGAACTTTTTAGCGAGCAGCATCGCGGCAATGGTCATGGCACCAGGCTCGGTGATGAAGGAGCCCAATATCGGAGCCACAATCATAATCGACAACCACCAGGCGGCCGGGGTCTCTTTTCCCCAACGCGCAAAAAAACCGAGACAAGCCTCAGCAAAGCGTAATACCGGGCGGGTCGAAGCCAGAGCCATGATCACCACCACAAACATCGGTTCGGTAAAATTCACCGTCTTGATATAATTCTCAGCCGAAGAAACATCATAGAAAGAAGCAATCGCAGCAATCAAGGCAATCACCCAGATCCCGAAAATCGCCTCAATTTCGCCAAAGAAATGAAGAAACGTAGCCTTAAAACTTACCAAATCACGGGCGGTCGTCTTCTTCCCTTCAGCTTCCCGCTTTCTGCGGACCCGGGCATCGTGGTCGTGCTGCACCTGATGCGCATACTTCGTCAGAGGAACAGCAAAAAAGGTGTGAATGATCGCACAGACGAAAATGATACTGGCCACCAAAAGGAACGGCTCCTGCTCGACCCTGTAACTCAACCGTTCCCCGATTTCAGTCAAGCCCTTGGCCTTTTCTTCGGCTGCGAAGTTATCCATGCTGGTCTTAAACGCAGGCTGTTCTACTTCGTGACCTCCACCAGCGGCATAAACTGCCGGACCGCAGAGTGCGAACATCATCAACAAAATCGATAAAAATGGTTTGCTCATAGGTTTCCAGATGTCTAGCACAGCCCCCCATAATGGCAACGACGAAGTTCGACGCTGTCACAGTCAAAAATCAGTTTGCATCCTGCTTTATTTTGAAGAGGAAAACTCTTAGACTGGAAGCATGAGGGCCATCCCCAACGCCATGAAACGCCAGATCCGGCTCTGGCGACAGCGCGTTGCCAGGGAACTTACAGGAGAAAGCGTCAGTGGAATCAGCCCAAACAACCAAATCTCCCTGTATTTCGACGGAGATGAAGCCTACGAAGCGATGCTGCGCACCATCGCCACAGCCAAATACTCGATCCATCTGGAAATCTATATGTTTCTCTCGGATACGACGGGTTCCCGATTCGCCCATGCGCTGGCGGACAAAGCCAGACAAGGAGTCCCGGTCAGGGTCATCTACGATGCCATCGGGTCCTCCGCTGCCAGCGAGGCCCTATGGTCGGCAATGCGAGAGGCAGGAGTCGAACTCATCGAGTACAGACCGGTCTGGTTCTGGAAAAAAGGGGCAGGCATCCTTGGACGAAACCACCGGAAAAACCTGATTATCGACAGTCGTATCGCCTTCACCGGAGGTATGAACATCGGTGATGCATGGTCGGTCAAAGCCTCCGGAAACAAAGCCTGGCGCGACACCCAAATCAAAATCAAAGGTCCGGCGGCGCATGATATCAACGCCCTGTTCATCGACAGCTGGAACCACTGCTCCGAAACGCAAATCACCCCACCCCGTCCTCAAGATCTTACAAGCACCCCAAACAAAGCACACACAAACAACAAGCAGGAGACAAACGGCAGCCGCTGCATGGTGATCGGTAGTCGCGGACTGGGTAACCGCAAACACATTCGAAAACTCTACTCTGTCCACCTCGACCAAGCCAAACGCTCGGTCAGCATGACGGTCCCCTACTTTGTGCCCCCACGCCGACTCCGACACGCCATGTATCGGGCATGCCAGCGTGGCGTCAGCATCTCACTCCTCGTCCCCAGAGATTCAGATATCCGGGTGGTTGACTGGTTGCGGGAGGGCCTTTACCCCCGCCTTCTCAACCGGGGCATAAGCGTCAGGGAATATCTGGGCCCCACCCTGCATGCAAAAACCATGGTCTTGGATGACCACACGGCCATCATCGGATCCTCGAATTTCGATATTTTTTCAGTCCACATGAACCGGGAAACCGCCGTGGTCGTATTTGATGAAACCATCGCGGAAGCGATCAACCATCAGTGGAAACTCGATCTCAAACAATCAGCCACGGTTCAAAGCAACTGGCAAGGCCTGCGGCCGTGGTGGCGCCTGGCAATCTCCAAAATCGGATGTTTCCTGATTCGCCGACTCTAACATCATCAAACAAACGCAGAACAAATATCCGGTCTACCGACAGGGTGACGGCTCTTCTCCCACCCAGTCGTTGGCTACCTCGTCTTCACCATGATCTCGAACTGATTTTCGGCTGCACAAGGTTCTTCATCCCCGCCCGCTTCTTATCCTTGAAATACCCGATCTCCTCAGGAGAGTCGTCAAGCCAGCGAGATTCCCGCCCTTCGATCTTCACGGCCATCTTGGAAAAATCAATCGTCAGCGTTGCAAACAAGGGGTCACGGTAAGTTAGAAGTCGACGTTTTCCCCCGACCCAATAATAAGAAGCCGAATTTAAGTGAACATAGTGCACCCCACGAATTTCGAGGTGAGCATCAAGGTGTGAGTGACCGTTCACTGCCAGCAAGACTTTTTCCTGATGCTCTGATAGTATGGTCTGCAAATCTTCCGCATTATCAATACTGCCGTGTCCTGCAAGCGCTTGATGACTGAACACCACCACGGGAACGTCCGCTACCTTCAGTTCGTGTTCGAGCCATTTCTGTTGATCAGGCCCAATGTAACAATGGTATCCACCATGACTGGAATAAGTCGGAGACCCCCTGTCATTGCCATCCAGCACAATCACTTTCACCCCCTGCACCTCCATGGCATAATAGCGACCAGGCATCCCCCAGGCCTTGACGGCATCCTGGCGTTTCAATCCATGGTCGAGATCATGGTTTCCAATAACATGAATCACCTTTTCATGTGCTGCATTCAAGGTATCAGCGCTAGCTTGGTGTTTGGCATTGGGATAAGCAAAATCACCCAATTGAACCAAGGCATCGGGGTTCACCTGTTTCATCGCAGCCAAAAAAGAAGCCAAGCGTTGTTCCGCTCCTTCAATGAAACCGATATGCACATCGGCAATCAAACCAAAACATAAGGGCTTCGTCGGCACACGAAGCTTGGCGGCCATCGTGGGTGATACGCTCCATGCCAGCGCCGCACCGGCCATGGTGTGAAGTGATTTCCTCCGGGTCATCATGCGTGACATACGCTGACAACACCAAGTTCCTTACTTGGAAGTTTTCAGACACCGCGTATTCCCGCAAAACGCACCCCGGAGAACAGAGGAGCACCTTCCTATTTTGTTAGTAAACAACTCGACATACCGACAGAAGGTTCATCCATCACGCCTGTATCTCTTCGCCTCCGACATGGAATCCGATTTTACGTGCTGGCTTTTCCTCTTCAATCTTTCGGGTATAACAAAGGATCTGAAAACTCGACTGATGACTGATCAACATACAAGGAGTCCCGTTCAGACTCCCCTCCACCACCACGCTTGAATGGCCATCCTCTCCCAGAGTATGCACCAGCACAGCATCACCGTTAGACATCAGGGCGAAGATCACGGGCTCCTCATCCTCTGGTAGCCCCTCCCTCCATTTTGCCACCCGGTGCGCCAAACGTCGGATGAATTCACCTGACGACTCAAAACGATGCTTATGCTCCTCCGGCATAATCGAAAGAATTTCATGCACATTCGGAAGCCCGCTCGCCCCGGGCAAGGTCAAATACGGGCGACGCAATGATTGATCTTCAGCCATGCACTACTTCTATCGCATCACTGAAAAAAGCACGACTGCATTTTTAGAAAAAACACACAACAAAACGAATTCCAACACGTTCAACCACAGCTTGTGTCAGGATAAATAGCCCCCGAAAAAGCCTAACGCCGACGGAGCATCAACACAGCGAAAGCGCCCACCCCCAACAAGGCCGTCGAACTTGGTTCAGGAATAACGGTAATCGTGATTGTTGAAGGCCCGTTATATCTCGTATTATTCCGAATATAGAGACTATCTGCCGAAGTGACCGAATTGGACACACTGCGATCATCAATCACGATGGTATTTCCTCCATTCGGATCTAGGATGAGATCCGCGGTCCCCGCAACCAAATCAAGGTCCAAACGTACCGTTTTGATACTATCGGAGGAATACGAGTTACCAGATTCATAGTGGCGGGTCGATCCATCCAGGATGAAATACTTATCATTATTATTAAAATCCGCCCCAAATCCCACTGGCGTGCTTGAGCCCTGGCTCAAGCCCAACTGGAAAAATCCAGCCCCCATACGCCCAGTCACTTCAAAACGAACAAAGGTAGATCCTGCTGGAATATGGAACGAAAATTGAGCATCGTTAGGGCGAGTGATGGTATTGTCTCCATCATTCGTATTGCGAGAGTAGAGGTCACCACTGAACGAACCTGTTTGCCATCCAGCCAAATCACCCCCTATCCATCCATCGGAAGAAAGTAAAGTCCCTGCACTTCCAACGTTGGCTTCCATATCATACGTATAAATCGAAGCTGCAGAAATGGTGTGCAGCATACCTGCTGTCGCGAGGCCTATAAGAGATAATCGTTTCATTGTATAGATGATCATTGGGGTGGGCAAAAGAGAACTCAATCCACGCACATCTCAGATTTAATGCGCATGATAAAAATTCATTGGTTATTGATCCCAAAACCCCATGATAAATCAAACAAGATCCATAGAAAACAAGTCGCCGTTCCATATACGAACAACTTTACCTTTCTCGAGAACTGATCAATCTGTATCTGACCGCAGCAACGCTACTCTATACGACTTGGCAAAACAGACGAAGCGGTTGGATGCTTGGATGGGGTATTCGCAAATGCACTGCGTGATCTGATTGAATACCGAAAAAAACGCCATGCCCGAATCCCGGACATGGCGTTTGCAGAAAATGAAAGATTGGCTCTACTTAACCTCGCCGTCAACGAGTGTCTTCCAGACGCCAAAATCCTTATCGAGGATAACGATATCGGCGCAGAACCCAGGTTCAAGTTTGCCCACACCGTCGATGCCAAGCGACTGGGCCTGATTCCAGGATGTGGCTTTCACCAACTGGTGCAATGGGATATCGGTCAACTCGACAATGTTGGCAAGGCCTTCGTTGTAGAGCAAAATACTGCCGGCCAAAGCACCTCCGTCCTTGAGTCGGGCTTGTTTGTCTTTAACCACCACATCGAGACCTCCCAGATCGACGATACCTTCATCTATCCATGATCCTCGCATGGAGTCTGTGATCATGACCAATTGCTCGATCGGTTTAACCGTAAAGACCAATTTCAGAAAATCCGGGCAGAGGTGAATGCCGTCGCAGATCAGCTCAATCTTCAGATCTTGATCGAGCAAACCGGTTCCCACCACCCCGATTTCCCGGTGGTGCAGACCCGTCATGGCATTGCCAAAATGGGTCAGGTGGGTCAGGCCGGCTTCCTTGGCCGCCATGATCTCAGCGCTGGTTGAAGAGGTGTGCGCAGCAGATGAACTGATACCGATTTCCTTCGCCTGGCGAATACAATCGCAAGCACCTTCCACATCGGGAGCGATAGAGAAGACCGTGACCGGACAGATATCGTGAATGCGCTTCAGCTCCTCGAAGTTAGGTTTACGCACAAACTGTGGGTTCTGCGCTCCAGCATTCGCCTTGTTAATAAACGGCCCCTCGACGTGTAAGCCGGGAACCTTGGCAAACTCCTGGTTTTCCATGTACTGGGCGCATGTGCCTGCAATTTCCTCGAGCAGATCCTGAGGTTGGGTGAGTGTGGTAGGCAACAAGGTGGTGACACCCTCTTGAAGCTTTTTCATCGCCATGTGGCGCACCGCATCCAAATCGTTATCACAGACATCGGCACGATCCGCACCATGCGAGTGAATATCAATAAAGCCGGGCATCACATAACGCCCACCGGCATCAATGACCTCATCGGCAGCGGGAAGCTCTGCTCCATCGTCATAAATGGCGGTAATTTTACCGGCTTCAAACTCCACGGCTCCTCCCTGGATTTCTACATCCGGGGAAACAACATGCGCATTTGTAATCAACGTTTTCATAGTATGTGATAATTATGATTTCCTAGGTTTTTATTCATCCCGATCCAGAATCATGTCCCGGGATTGCCAAAAATACGAATATCCTGACACGACAGTTAAAACAACCGAGGCCCAGAGGGAAACAGGAAGCAGCCAATGCTCAGGCTTTGATAAATACTGCAACAAAGCGACGAGGGGAGCATCACTTCCCACATCTAAAAAGGTCAGGTGGGTCAAGGCCGTAATGATAAAGGTCAGCTGAAAAGTGGTTTTCCATTTCCCCAATTTATCCGCAGCGAGCACCGTGCCCTTTTCCACCGCAATCTGTCGAATCCCGGTCACCATAAACTCCCGGCAAATGATCAAAGCCGTCACCCACACCGGGCAGAGGCCCTTCGCAGATAGATACACGTAACCAGAACAGACCAGAATCTTATCCGCCAAAGGGTCGAGCAACTTACCGAGTGAAGTCACCAGATTCATCTTCCTCGCCAGATAACCGTCCAACCAGTCGGAGATCGCCCCTAGCACAAAGGCCACCAAGGCAATGGAATACCCGAGCGTCCCTTCAGCCGATGCCGCAGCACAAAACACAGCCGTCAGAATCAGACGAAAAAGGGTGATAAGATTCGGTAAATTCATGAACAACTCAATTTGTAACGGGTTTTAGCCATCCGACAAGCCTCGATCCTCCGCCGGGGAAAGCATGAGCAGAACCTCCAGTCTGACGCAAGTTCGTATTGCTTCCCCGCCGCAGCCGTGGATAATACCGCTTCAACCACAATTCTTGATATGGAAAAATCTGATTTCGGTCTCATTGGCTTGGCAGTCATGGGACAAAACCTAGTTCTCAACGTGGAAAGCCGAGGCTTCCAAGTGTCCGTTTATAACCGAACCACCTCTACAATGGAGGACTTCGTCAACCAGCACCCGGATAAAAACCTGGTTGGATGCCCCACGCTGGAAGACTTTGTCGACAGCCTTGCCAGCCCGCGCAAGATCCAGATCATGGTTCAGGCAGGCAAACCGGTGGATGCCGTCATCGAATCGCTTCTCCCGCTACTGGACAAAGACGACATCATTATCGACGGCGGCAACACGCTCTACACCGATACCGTGCGGCGTGAAAAAGACTTATCGGAAAAAGGCTTCCGCTTTATCGGCGCCGGTGTATCGGGTGGAGAAGAAGGAGCCCTGAAAGGCCCTTCCATCATGCCAGGAGGCCCCTCCAGCACTTGGGAAGTAATGCAACCGATCTTCGAAGCCATCGCCGCCAAGGTCGATGGCGTGCCATGCGTTACCCACATCGGAGAAGGAGGCGCCGGACACTTCGTTAAAATGGTACACAACGGCATCGAATACGGTGACATGCAGCTCATTTGTGAAGCCTACAACATCTTTAAAGCCGCTGGGTTCAGCAACGAAGAACAAGCCGACATCTTTGCCAACTGGAACGACGGAGATCTGGAAAGCTTCTTAATCGAAATCACCGCCAATATCTTCAACCAGAAAGACCCCGAAACCGGCACCGCCATCATCGACCTCATCGTAGACAAGGCCGGCCAAAAAGGAACCGGTCGCTGGACCATGATGAGTGCTGTCGAACAGGCCGTGCCTCTGTCCTGCATCGGGGCGTCTGTTGAAGCACGGATTCTGTCGTCCCTGCGCGACCAACGAAAAACCGCGTCATCGATTCTCGAGGGCCCGTCCAACCAATCGTTTGAACTCGCAGGCATGAGCAAAGAGGAACTGGTGGAAAAAGTCCGCAACGCCCTGTATGCCTCCAAGATTGTCTCCTATGCTCAAGGGCTCGACCTCATCGTCAAGGCAGGCAAAGACAACGGCTGGGATCTCGACCTCGGAGCCATCGCCCGGATCTGGCGCGGCGGCTGCATCATCCGTGCAAAATTCCTCAACCGCATCACAGAAGCCTACGAAGCCAACCCCACGCTTAACAACCTGATGCTGGCTCCTTTCTTCACAGAGATTCTCAACAGCGGTCAACAAGACTGGCGCGAGGTAGTCGCCTTGGCTGCTGTCAACGGGATCCCGGTTCCTTCTTTCAGCGGTTCACTGAGCTACTACGACTCCTACCGGGCAGAGCGCCTGCCAGCCAACCTGCTCCAGGCACAACGCGACTTTTTTGGTGCCCACACCTACGAGCGACTGGACAAGCCCGAGGGTGAGTTTTTCCATACCGAGGACTGGCCTGAACTGATCGATTAAACGTCGCCGCAGGCCACATTCCGACTCCCTTTCACGGGGCGCTACCGATTTGCATGGTGGCGCCCCGTTTTGTTTCTTTTTATCTTGCCCGCAAGCATCCCCACTCCGATCCATGAACTTCCGCACCCTTGACGCTCACCCGCTCCTGGCGTCCCTTACAAAGGAATACCCATTTTCCCATCGCATCGTCGGCGTATTAATCTAACCTCAAAGCGTCACACCCTAACGCAAACATCCAAACAAACATCAACCACCCCATGACCACATTCAGCATCCTTACATTCATTGCGGGCACCTTCAGCCTCATCGTCACCATTCTCTGGTTAGTTATCGGCTGGAGAGCCATGCGGGCCCATGAAAAAATAGCAGAGAACGCCACGCTACTCATGCACTATCAAAAACAACAAAACAACAGCAAACCCGACAGTGACGCCAAACAACGTCAGCTCTACCATCGCTTCCTCAACGAAGTGACCGAAGCAAGCCAATGGCCACTGCCGGAACGTCAGGAAGCATTCAAATCCTGGCTATCAGAAAAAACGCCCACCTAAGGGTAGGTTCACAGCCACAGTAGTCGCAGCTCACGGCCCAGGGCTCCTACATTAGGGAGATTATCTTGGTGATGCCTGCTGCGCTGACAGGATTGTCAGGATTTTTTCAAGTTTTTACAGGATGCTTAGAGGTGCCCTTTCATTTTCAAAGATCAAGATTTGCCCAAAATCTATCGATTACTTCTTAAAAATCCCTGTAAACCCTCTTCAATCATGTGAATCCTGTCAGCGCCGCAGGCTGTTAGCCCCTAGTGTATTCGCCCTGGCTCACTGCCAGCAAGACGGGCATTGACAATTCCATCCGCACGTGAACTCTGGATGGCAGACGGAGGTTTGCTTGAATAGCAAATCCTCGCGCTCCACCCTGTAGCCGATGATTAGAAAACTACGCAGAACCCGACTGTTTGAGATTGAGCAATGCATCAACCTCCTCTTCCTCTGCAAATGGTTGTTTCTTGGTTCCATTGTTGGAGCTTTGGCGGGCTCGGCATCCGCCATCTTGTTAATCTCTCTGGATCAAGCGACGGATTTCCGAGAAAACAACCTCTGGATCATTGCCCTGTTACCAATAGGTGGGCTGATTTCCGGGCTCCTTTACTATCATTTTGGGCAACGGTCCGAAAAAGGAAATAACCTACTGCTGGAAGAATACCATCACGCAGAGCAAACCATTCCGCTTCGCATGGCTCCGCTGGTCCTGATCGGAACCATCATCACTCATTTGTTTGGGGGCTCCGCAGGCCGCGAAGGAACCGCAGTGCAAATGGGTGGTGCTTTGTCGGATCAATTCGGGAAATGGTTCAAGCTCAATGCCCACGACCGTAAAATCATTATCGTGATGGGCATCAGCGCCGGCTTTGCCTCGGTCTTCGGAACCCCGCTAGCCGGAGCCATCTTTGCCTTGGAGGTGCTGGTTCTCGGAAAAATCCGCTACGAAGCCATCCTCCCTAGTTTCATCGCGGCCGTCATCGGCAACTACGTCTGCAACCTCTGGCCGATTGACCACTCTCACTATCACATTCCCTTTGTTCCCGAGCTCACCCCCACCCGACTGGCCTGGACGGCAGCGGCGG
Source organism: Oceaniferula marina (assembly GCF_013391475.1). Classification (NCBI taxonomy): domain Bacteria; kingdom Pseudomonadati; phylum Verrucomicrobiota; class Verrucomicrobiia; order Verrucomicrobiales; family Verrucomicrobiaceae; genus Oceaniferula; species Oceaniferula marina. Next base: position 11,928 of record NZ_JACBAZ010000008.1, read on the forward strand.
GCATCCTCTTTGGGCTTGCCGCCATGCTCTTCTCCAAGTCCACCCATGGTTTTGGGTCTCTGTTTAAAAAGCACATTGGCTACGCTCCGGCCCGCCCCCTGATTGGAGGAGCGGTTCTCGCCATCATTATCTATTTCATCGGCACCACCAAATACATCGGCCTCGGCATCCCCACCATTGAAGCCAGCTTTGTCGATTCCATGAACTCCTACGATTTCCTGATCAAAATTGCCTTCACCGCCTTCACGATTGGAGCCGGGTTCAAGGGAGGTGAGGTCACCCCGCTTTTTTTCATCGGAGCGACCCTGGGAAATGCCATGGTTTGGCTGATCCCCCTGCCGATGCCGCTGCTGGCAGGCATGGGGTTTGTTGCCGTGTTTGCGGGAGCCACCAACACCCCGATTGCCTGCACCCTGATGGGGATCGAGCTCTTCGGCGCCGATTGCGGTGTCTACGTCGCGATCGCCTGCGTTGTCGCCTATCTTTTCTCGGGCCACACCGGCATTTACTCCTCCCAAATCATCGGAGCCCCCAAACATCGCTTCTATAAGAAATTCAAAGGGCTGCACCTCAAAGATGCAAAACATTAGCGAGCTTGCTTTGAGGGAGGAATACCCCAAAGCGAGATCCCATCTGTGGACAGATCTCGATTTTTTACGGCTTGCTTGAATAATCCCGGTCCCTCATCCCGTAAGCTCCCAGCAAGCTCAACCACTTTCCCATTTTCAGCCTTTTGAATACGATCCGGGTAAGCTAAAGACGGGGCCGCCACAGCATGTTTGTTCTCAAAAAACTATTCGAACTGAGGGATAAAACCCACGAAAGCGACGAAAAACCTTTCCTCGACCACCTTGAGGATCTGCGAATCGTCATCACCCGTGTGGTGCTCACCCTCACCCTCTCGATGCTCGTTTGCTTTATTTTCCGCAATGAGCTCATGGAGATCATTCGTAAACCGGTCGAACAAACCTGGCATACCAGCCAGAAAAGCAAAATGCCCGGGCCGGAGGATGCCCCGGTTGCCCTCGAGCTCGAGACTTGGGAAAAAGCCAAACGCGCAGCCCGAGATACCGCCCGCTTTTCCGAACCCCAAAAAAACCATTACTTCAAATACCAGGACCCGGATGGCTCCCTGAAGCTCGAGTTCCACTCCGGCTGCGTCATTTATTACCAAGCGGCGATCGATATGGAGAACACGACCCAGAATGGGGTCGGATTCATTAAAGACCTACCCGATATCGATGAAGACACCCGCAAGCAGGTCACCGCCCTGCTTGATGAAGAAAAACGTCCGGACGCCGCGGTCGACTCCCGAGGCAAACTCGTCCTGATGCAGGCTCTCAACCCAACCGAAGGGTTTATGCTTTCCATGAAGCTCGCACTGTTTGCCGGCATCATCGTTTCCTTCCCTCTGCTGCTCTACTTCATTTTGCAGTTCATTCTTCCCGGCCTGAAGCAAAATGAAAAGAAGGCCCTCTGGCCAGCCCTGCTGATCGGCTTCGGGCTGTTCACCGGTGGAGTGCTCTTCTCCTACTTCTTTGTCCTGCCGAAAGTCCTCGATTTCTTCTACAACTGGAGTCAGGAAATGGGCGTCACCAACGAATGGAGGATCGGATACTACATCTCCTTCGCTACCCAGTTCACCCTGATCTTTGGCCTCAGCTTTGAACTTCCGGTCGTCGTGATGACCCTGGTCAAGTTGGGGATCCTCAACTATGACATGATGCGCAATACGCGGTCCTACGCGATTCTGGCCATCGTCATCATTGCCGCCCTGATTACCCCCACCCCGGATGCCTTCACCCTACTGCTTTTAGCTGGACCGATGATCGTCCTCTACGAAATATGTATCTGGCTCGCCTTCTTCCACGGCAAAAAAGAACGGGAAAAAGAACGAGCCGAACAAGAAGAACTCAAGCGTAAGCTAGCCAGTGCCCCTGCCCTCGCAACAAGCCGCGATGGCGACGATGATCCTGAGGACCCTGAGGATGATCCCGATGGCTCGGAAGGTTCCGACGCATACAACAGCTACGACGATGAATTCTCCGATGACCACTACCACTACAGTGACGAGGATCCATACGAAATCCACGGCGATGACGAAGGTAATGAAGAAGACACCGGCACCTACGATTTCCCGGAAGAGAATGAAGACGTCTCCCACGAAGACCCGCCACTCGATCACCACGAGCTGACCGACGAGTATCATCCCTATTACGACAACTTGGATGAAGCCGGAACCAAGGATCTCTCAGACATCGACTTCACCGACCAGGAAGACAATCATGAACCCGAGGAAGAGTCCGACAAAGAAACGGATGAGGCTCACCCCGACAAAGAAAAATCAAACGGGGATACGCCCAGTGATGACAAAGAGCCCCAATAAGGCCAGCTCTTCATTCACTCCACATTCCCGCCCCCCCCGCAACACCCTCAACCCATCCACCTCCATGCACTCCATGACAGGATTCGGCAGAGCCGAATACGCCACCACCAAACTAGCCGCCCGCGTCGAAGCCGCATCCGTCAACCGTAAGCAAGGCGAAATCGTCGTGCAAATGCCCCGGATCTATGCCGAGCTCGAAGCCTCAATCCGCAAACTGGCGCTCAACAAACTTTCGCGTGGGCGGGTCACACTCAATATTCAGGTCGAAGCCCCTGAAACGGCCAGCGGAGCCATCCAAATCAACAGCTCCCGCGCCAAGGCTCTGGAAGCAGCCTTCACCGAACTCTCCGACATCTTGGATCGTCCCATTCAACCAGACGCCAGTGATTTCATCAAAGCCCCGGATATTTTCGATTTTGACGATCAACCCATCGACCCTGAAGAGGCATGGGCCGCCATCTCACCCGCCGTCGAAGAAGCGCTTGATCAACTCATTGCGATGCGGGCTGACGAAGGTCGCCACCTGATGACCGATATCGAACAGCGGATCTGCATTCTGGAAAATCTCAGCTCCGAGATCACCATTCACGCGCCAGCGGTCATAAAAAAATACAAAGAAAACCTCCACCGCCGGCTTGCCGAAACGGAACTCGAATTCGACCTCAATGACGAGCGCATCCTCAAAGAGATCGGACTCTTTGCCGACCGCTGCGACATCAGTGAAGAAATCACGCGACTCCAATCGCATTTTGAAAAATTTCGCCAATATCTGAATTCCAACGAGCCCGTTGGTCGCCCACTCGATTTCCTCTGCCAGGAACTCAACCGTGAGTTCAACACCATCGGTTCCAAGGCCAACGATGCCACCCTGGCCCAACTCGTCGTCAACGCCAAAACCGAACTCGAAAAAATCCGGGAGCAAGTCCAGAACATCGAGTAAGCGCCCACACAATTTCAGCCCCCCCAATCTCTCATGGCCAGCATCGAATCCTTTCTCGACCAGAGCAGCACCTCACTGAAAATTTGCGGGATCACCCAGCCGGAGCAGGCAAAGCAACTTGCCGACATGGGAGTCGACGCCATTGGCATCAACTTCTGGCCGCATTCTAAGCGCTACCTCGCACCCGATGCGGCCCGCACCTTTTTACCGGATCTTAGCGGAAGAACTGTCCGCGTGGGCGTCTTCGTCAATGCCGATCCTGCACTGCCGCTCCAACTGCTCGAACAAGGGGCCATCGATCTGGCTCAATTCCACGGTGATGAGACTCCCGAATACGTTCAGCCTTTCCTCGACCAAGGCTTGCCATTCATCAAAGCCATCGGGGTAAAAAATGCGGCATCTCTGGATCACATTCTGGCTTACCAGTCGGACGCCGTCCTGCTCGACACTCCGGCACCGGGGGTTTACGGAGGTACTGGTGAGGCCTTCGATTGGAATCATGCCAAATCCTTTATGCTGGAACACCCCGGGCTGCCAGTCATTCTCGCCGGAGGGATCACGCCGGAGAATGCATCCGAAGCAGTGCGCACGCTCCACCCTGCCGTCATCGATGTTGCCTCAGGTGCAGAAAGCGCACCGGGTATCAAAGACCTCGATAAAGTAAGCCGCCTCCAAAAGGCCTTGTCGGCATAAACGCCCCCCGCCCCTGACTGAGACTGACAAAAATTGAGCGTGCCATCAGCACGTTCTTCAGTTAGTGTTCAGCTATGAGTAAAAGCATCCCCACTCTGGTGGCCAACGACCCATGGTTAGAACCCTACACCGACCATATCCGGTGGCGAATGCAACAACTCGACGAGCGACTGCAATCGATTCAACAACAAGCTGGATCTCTGGAAAACTATGCCTCACGGCACCTGAACCACGGGATCCACCTGAATGGGGACCAATCGGCCTGGATCATCCGTGAGTGGGCTCCCGCTGCCCACTCGGTATCCCTAGTGGGAGACTTCAACCAGTGGAACCCGGAAGCCACCCCGCTGAGCCGCGACCAGCAAGGGGGCTGGCAGACCGAACTTCCCAAGAAACTCATCAAACACAAAGAGCTTATCAAACTCCACATCGTCGGAGCTGATGGCAGCGTGCGCGATCGTATCCCGGCCACCATCCTGCGCTGTGTTCAAGACTCCAAAACCCACGATTATTCAGGACAGGTTTGGAGCCCCGAGACGGCCTACACGTGGAAACACAGCTTTGACCCGGCAACGATCAAAGCCCCTACCATCTATGAAGCCCACGTCGGTATGGCTGGAGAAGCTCCCCGCCTCCATAGCTACCGCGAATTTGCGGAGCAGGTTCTCCCCCGCATCGCCGAACTTGGGTATAACACCATCCAACTCATGGCTGTTCAGGAGCACCCGTATTACGGATCCTTCGGCTACCACGTCTCCTCATTCTTTGCCCCCTGCTCCCGCTTCGGCACCCCGGATGAATTAAAATACCTGATCGATACCGCCCACGGCCTCGGCATCGCCGTGCTGCTCGACATTGTCCACTCCCACGCCGTCAAAAACATCGCCGAAGGACTCAATGATTTCGATGGGTCCGGCAACCAGTATTTCCACGCCGGCGACCGGGGAAACCAACCCCAATGGGATTCCAAATGCTTCGATTACGGCAAATCTGAAGTCCAACAATTCCTGCTCTCCAATGTCAGATACTGGCTCGAAGAATTCCATTTCGACGGATTCCGCTTCGATGGCATCACTTCGATGCTTTACCATCACCACGGCACCGTCGCCTTCGACCACTACGACAAATATTTCCTGGATGGCCCGGACGAGGACGCCATCCTTTACCTCGGGCTCGCCACCACTCTCGCCAAACAGATCCAACCCGGAGCCCTGCTCATCGCCGAGGACATGTCCGGCATGCCGGGCCTCTGCCGACCAGCCAAGGAAGGTGGCGTCGGCTTCACCCATCGACTCGCCATGGGCATCCCCGATTACTGGATCAAGCTGCTCAAACACAAACAGGACGAAGACTGGAAACCTGAGGAGATGTGGGGCGTGATGACCAACCGCCGATACGGCGAAGCCAATATCGCCTACGCCGAAAGTCACGACCAGGCACTCGTCGGGGATAAAACCATCGCCTTCCGCCTGATGGATCAGGACATGTACTGGCACATGAGCATCGATGACCAGCACGGTGGCATCGAACGTGGAATCGCCCTGCATAAATTGATCCGACTCTTCACGCTGGTCTCCGGGGGCGAAGGTTGGCTCAACTTCATGGGCAATGAATTCGGCCATCCCGAGTGGTTGGATTTCCCCCGTGAAGGCAACGATTGGTCCTACCACTACTGCCGCCGCCAATGGTCACTGGTCGACAACCCGGAACTCCGCTACCAATACCTCAACGCCTTCGATGGATCGATGATGAATCTGACGGAGAAATATCAACTCCTGCAAAGCCCTCCTGCCAAGCTTCTCTACGTTCACAATGACGACCAGATTCTCGCAGCCGAACGGGCAGGCCTGATCTTCGTGTTCAATTTCAACCCGCACCAATCGTTTCCCGATTACCTGATCCCGGTGGATGACGAAGGGCCTTACAAAATCGTCCTCAACTCCGACTCCGCCGCCCACGGTGGCCACCGCAGAATTGACCCGTCGATCATTCCCCAAACCAACGCCGAGACCCAACTCCCGCTGTATATCCCAAGCCGATGCTGTCTGGTTCTCAAAAAATGGGAGTAGAACCATCCATAGAGACTGTATACGGTAGGGAGGATTGGCCTCAATCCTCCGACGGATGTATGGCGTGCAACAAAAGCATTCCGATCCGTCATCAATAAATATGATCTTCAATGAAACCGGCCCCATTCTCTACCGTTGTTGTTTTTACTCTGATAATCACCTGCTCGAGTTGCAATAAACAAAGCCAAAATCAACTCAAGCCAGCCAAGAACAAGCAAGTCCACATATTCGGTTAGAAAACAAGAGGGCAAAATGAAACCTAAACTTAGAAATAGCACCTAAAAACTGCAACAATTTAAGCAAACGACGCACAATATGCGTATTTTCACCATAGAAACCGATAAATTTTTTCCAATTTGTCGATTTTTAGCGAGTTTTCATTTTACAAATTGCCAATTCGCGGGTAATTGCCCTCGCGAACCGACAATTTTATTATGAGCACACAGTCACTCGACGGAGCACAAGCTCTGATCAAAACTTTGGACGATCTGGGAATTGAGTATATCTTCGGCTATTCCGGAGGAGCTGCGATCCCGATTTTTGACGCCCTGGTCACCGTTAAGAGCAACCTCAAGTTTGTTCTTGCCCGCCACGAGCAAGGCTGCTGCCACATGGCAGATGGCTATGCGCGCGCCACCGGAAAACCTGCAGTTGTTCTGGTTACCTCAGGCCCTGGTGCAGGCAATACCATCACCGGTATCATGACGGCACAGATGGACTCCGTCCCAATGATCATTCTTTGTGGTCAACAAGTGACGTGGATGCTCGGTAAAGACGCCTTTCAGGAGGCCGATATCTTTGGCATCACGATGCCTGTGGTCAAACACAACTACCTGGTCAAAAAGACCGATGACATCCCGCGTGTCATGCGTGAGGCTTATCATATTTCTACGACGGGTCGCCCTGGCCCGGTCCTGATTGACCTGCCAAAAAACGTCACTCAGGCGCCCTTCGCCGGAGACATGGACCCGGAGCTCGACCTCCCGGGATACCAACCTCAATCAGGGTTTGAAATCGAATCCTCCGATATCGATCAGGCACTGCAACTCATCCACAAGGCTCAACGCCCGGTTATTCTCGCAGGTCAGGGAGCCATGATTTCCCATGCTGAAAACCAGATCAAACAACTGGCTGAAACCCTACGCTGCCCGGTAACCACGACCCTGCTCGGCAAAGGAATTCTACCGGAAGAGCACCCGCTCTCACTCGGCATGCTCGGCATGCACGGCACAGCCTACGCCAACAAGGCGATTGTCGGCTGCGATTTGTTGATCAATGTGGGCTCACGCTTTGACGACCGCATCATCGGTCAAGCCGACAAGTTCTGCAAAGACGCCAAGATTATCCACATCGATATCGATCCATCCGAAATTGGAAAAATGATCCGTCCGGACATCAGTATCGTGGGAGATGCCAAGACGGCCTTGGTCGAAATCAATAAGCGGATCTCCGGACTCGATACCGCACCATGGCTCGAAGAAATCGAAGGCTGGAAAAAGAAATACCCACTCAGCTACCGCAAGCAAGGCGGCCTGAGAATGCAACAGGTCATCGATGAACTCTATCAAATCGCCGGCGGTGATGCGATCGTGGCAACCGACGTCGGCCAGCACCAGATGTGGGCCGCCCAATTCTATAAAACCAACTCTCCCTACAAATGGCTTTCCTCAGGAGGAGCCGGAACCATGGGCTTCGGATTCCCAGCGGCTATTGGCGCGGCCTTTGCCTGCCCCGACCAGACCATTATCTCGATCTCTGGTGACGGAGGATTCCAAATGACCTTGTTTGAGTTGGCTACAGCGGCTCTTCACAAGCTTCCAATCAAAATCGTGGTATTGAATAACAACTACCTCGGTATGGTTCGTCAATGGCAGGAGCTGTTCTATGAAGACCGGAAGTCCGGTGTGGATCTGGAAGGCAACCCGGATTTCGTCAAACTGGCAGCCTCCTACGGCATTCCCGGCTTTAACATCAAACGTCCGGCCGATGTCCGTCGGGTTTTGAAAAAAGCCTTCGAGGTCAAGGACGGCCCCGTGCTGATCCACGCCGAGTGTCTGAAAACCGACAACGTATTCCCGATGATCCCAGCGGGTGCCGCACTCGAAGACATGCTCACCGAGCCACCGAAAACCAAAATGGAAAAACCCACCGGTTCAACCTAGGCCCACCATTCAGCCCATGAGTCATTGAGTGATCCTGTCATTCCTCCAGCTCAACCTTTAACATTCAACATTCATAATTCAATGTCCCTTGTAACCACAAGCAACGAAACACCGGCCCCCATCCAGCGCCCGCCTATCCACACCATCTCCGTTTTGGTCAATAACAAGGCGGGGGTCCTGATGCGGATCTCCCAGGTCTTTGCCCGACGCGGCTATAATATCGACTCCCTCGTCGTTTCCCGCGGCCGTGACCGCCATTTTTCACGAATGACGATTGGCATCAGCGGTGACCCGGCAGGTCTTGAGCAAATCATCCTCCAGGTTTCCAAACTGATCGATGTCCTTCACTGCATCGAGCACACCAAATCGAACTCCGTCGTCAAAGAACTGCTTCTGGTCAAATTCCTGGCCAGCAAACAGGAACGCACCGAGGCCCTGCAGATCATCGACCACTACGGCGGCAAAACCATCGACCTCACACCGACCTCCATGATCGCCATGATCAACGGAGAGTCGACCAAGATCGATGCCGCCCTCTCGATGTTCTCCCAGTTTGAAATCATCGAAACCATCCGGACCGGTAAGATCGTAATGGCCCGGGGAGAGCAAGCCACCTAAACATGGAAGAGCTTGGGTGACGGCAAACAAGCCCCCTCCAAACCGTTGCCCACCCCCACCCTAAGCGCCCCAAACAGCTCCCATTCATCCATTCCCACTACCTATTCACCACCACCTCTAATCCACACACAATATGAATATCCTTATTACTGGCGGAGCCGGATTCATCGGTTCCCACATCGTCGAACACTTCCAAGGAAAAGCCGACACCATCCGGGTGCTCGACAACCTCCGCACCGGCTATCGGCATAACCTCGATGGCTTCGATTGCGAGTTTATCGAAGGCTCCATCACCGACCGTGCCTTGGTCAAACAAGCCATGCAGGGCATCGATTATGTCTTCCACCTCGCAGCCATGGTCTCCGTGCCTGAGTCGATGTCCAAGATTTCAGAATGTGTTGACATCAACGTCAATGGCCTGATCAATGTGCTCGAAGAAGCTTCGGAAGCCGGAGTGAAAAAACTCGTCTTCGCCTCCTCTGCTGCGAACTACGGAGACAACCCGACAGTCCCCAAGGTCGAAACCATGTATCCGGAGCCCAAGAGCCCGTATGCCATCACCAAACTCGACGGCGAATACTACCTCGAAATGTTCCGCTCGGAAGGCAAACTCGAAACCGCATCCATCCGTTTCTTCAATGTCTTCGGACCTCGTCAGGACCCCAAAGGAGCCTATGCCGCAGCCGTGCCGATCTTCATTGAAAAAGCCGTCAAGAGTGAGGACATCACCGTCTTTGGAGACGGCGAACAGACCCGCGACTTTATCTACGTCAAAGACATCGTCGGAGCGCTCGTCTTTGCCGTCACCACCGATGGCGTGCACGGAACCTTCAACGCCGGATACGGTGGTCAGATCACCATCAACGACCTCGCCAACAACATCCTCGAAAGTGCCGGAACGTCCTCGCAGTTGCTGCATGGCCCGGAACGAGCTGGAGATGTCAAACACTCCCGTGCTTCATCCGACAAACTACGGGCCGCAGGATGGAAACCTCAGCACACGCTTGAGGAGGGTCTCGAAGCCACCTTCGAGTTCTTCAAAAACAAGCATAGCTGATAAGTCTATCAACTCCATTTGTTAGCCCCTGACCGGATGTATTCCGGCAGGGGTTTTGCTTTTTCCCGACTCATGGCGGAAACGTCAATCATTTCCCCTTGATACAGGATTGACAGATGAGCATTTTGGGTGCATCTGGCACAAGCCGTGCTACAAAATCCAGCACAGCAACAAGACAAGCCCCCACCAACATCAACCTAAAAAAGAACGAAACCTCCCCCGCTAACATCGGGGACAAGACCCCCACAATCACAAACAAACCATCCCATTACCATGGCAGCAAAAAAAACAAGCAAGAAGACAGCTAAAAAGGCAGCAAAAAAAGCTCCAACCAAAAAGGTAGCCAAGAAAGCCGCTAAAAAAGCACCGGCAAAAAAAGCAGCTAAAAAGGCACCAGCTAAAAAAGTGGTGAAAAAAGCAGCGAAGAAAAGCCCTAAAAAAGCGAGTGCCAAAAAAGTCACTCCACCGACTCCAGCTCCTACGGAAGAGGAAATCAGCCAAGCTGCCTACCTCAACTACAAGAGTCGTGTTGAGCAAGGCATTCACGGCGATGAAACCGGCGACTGGCTGGCAGCCGAGGAATCACTGGGTCAGGACTAACCCTTCCATCGTAATCAATCTTTACGCACCGTGCCTTTTCTACGAAGGGCACGGTTTTTTTGTGCCCGCATCCGGGGAGGCTAAAGAGACAAAAAAACCAGCCCCCGGCATTTTTTCTTTAAATCTTCACACACGCTTCATCATCACTTCATGAAACCCCGATAGACATTGAGCCGTCATCATTCTTCGGGCAAGTTTCACGATCCCCCCTCCATTCATCCTGACTTTATGAGTAATCCTTCCATCGGAAACAACATCCCGGCCCTGTGCCGAGGAGATGCTCATTTGTTGCAATCATGGATCGAAGCCCCACCGCTCACATCCCTGCGCTTCTGTATTCCGGCGATCCTCATCGGTTGCAGTTGCTATGGGTTCACCATGGGGCTCTGGCAAGGCTGGGAAATGGCAAGCTACGTCGGGATCAAACTGCCCCTCTTGATTTTTGCCACCCTGATGCTCAACGGCATGCTCAATGGCATGCTGGCCATGGCCCTGAGTAGCGGCATTGGCTTCCGCCAAAGTATCCAGTTCCTGCTCGCAGGATTTGCCCTGATGGCGATCATCCTTGGCTCGCTCAGCCCAATCACCTTTATGATGGCGCTACATGCTCCGGCCCCTGAGGATATCGGAGCCAAGCAATGGCATAGCGTCACACTTCTCAGCCACACCCTACTCATTGCTTATGCGGGAGTGATTTCCCACCGCTCACTATTGAGCCATGTTCGGAGACACGCTACCACTCCGTCCCATGGGACGCGCACGTTTTTCGCGTGGCTCGCAGGCAATCTGTTCGCCGGCGCTCAAATATCCTGGGTCATGCGCCCCTTCTTCGGATCCCCGGGACTCGAAGTCCAATTCTTCCGAGACAACCCGATGAACGGCAACTTCTACGAAACCGTCTGGCGCACGGCAATGTCCCTACTCGGCAGCTAAAAACGATCAAACAAACCAAATAACCACAACCATGACTGAAGAACCCACACCACCCCAGACAAATACACCCTCGCCATCCAGCCCTCCACCGGTCATCCCGGGACAACCCGAGACATTGCGCTCACCTTCGCAAGCCGGAAACTACGGTTCGGTTCAAAAAGCCTCACTTGGCCCGGATCCGGACTACACACCGATGGAGCAGGAAGGTTTTTCCAATATCCTGAACCACCTACTCAAAAAACCTCTGAGCGTGATTTATGAAGTGAATCAGGGAAACAACAAACCACTGAAGGCATTGATCATCATCAGTCTGGCCTCGCTCACCATCTTTGGTCTGGTTCTCGGTATGTTTAGTTCGGGAGACCAACTCTGGGCAGCCCCGCTCAAAGTCATCGGAGGGATCTTTTTCAGTGCCCTGATCTGCCTGCCCAGTCTCTATATTTTCGGAGCACTCGGAGGCATGGACGCAAAAATCCAACACGTTGTCGGTGTGATGCTCACCTTTCTGGCAATCACGTCCCTCCTGTTGGTTGGCTTTGCGCCCGTCGTCTGGCTATTTTCCACTTCGAGTAACTCTCTGGTCTTCTTCGGATTTCTCAGCCTCGGCATCTGGCTGGTCTGCCTTATTTTTGGTCTGCGGGTAATCAGTCGATCCAGCCGGAGCATGGGAGGAGGAAAAGGAGGCCACCTGAATATCTGGGCCATCATTTTCATCATGGTCACCCTACAAATGACCACCACCCTACGCCCGATCATCGGAACCTCCGAACATTTCCTGAACTTCGAAGAAAAACGCTTCTTCCTGCGCTACTGGTTTGAGGTCATGAACGACGAAAGCAGCGAGAGCGACAAATACGTCGATCCATACGAGTCATCGAACGATGAAAGAAAGACAGACTCCGAGAAGCCAACTCGCGGTCGTAGCTCCCAATGATCAATCAAGAAAGGCCGTCAGGGGGCTGGTAGCGGACGCCTGCAGATCACGTTCGGGCAGCCCCATCTCGTAGGCAGCCCTACCAGCCTGCACCGCAAGTTTAAATGCCTCGCCCATGCGCACCGGGTCAGAAGCAATTGCCATCGCCGTATTCACCAGAACCGCGTCCGCGCCCAACTCCATCGCCTCAGCAGCATGACTTGGAGCTCCAAGGCCCGCATCCACGACCACAGGCACAATGGCCTGATCAATGATAATCCTTATCTGATCACGGGTAACCACGCCTTGGTTCGAACCAATCGGAGCGCCCAAGGGCATCACCGCAGCCGTTCCCACCTCCTGCAGCCGTTTCGCAAGCACGGGATCCGCATTAATATAAGGCAGCACAGTGAACCCTTCAGCCACCAGTACCTCCGCAGCCTTCAAGGTTTCGATCGGATCCGGCAACAAATACGTCGGGTCGGGGTGGATCTCCAGTTTGATCCACTTTGGTAATCCGGCAGCTTCCGCCAGGCGGGCCAGACGAATCGCTTCTTCGGCATTCATTGCCCCACTGGTGTTTGGCAGTAATAGGTATTTCGCAGGATCGATAAACTTAAGAATATCAGCCTGCGGATCATCCCCGCCACTGAGATCCGCGCGTCTCAAGGCAACCGTAACAATCTCAGTTCCAGATGAAACCAAACTATCCCGCATCAACTCATTGGAAGCAAATTTTCCGGTTCCTGTCATCAAGCGAGAATCAAAGGAGCGGTCGGCGATCTTCAAAGGTAAATTTTTCACAGGCACAGACCTTAACCCGATGCCTCTTCCATGCAAGCCCAGTGATCGACCGCAGCCCGAGAAATTCACCTACGGCTCTTGCAGTTTATATCGACTACGCCAATTGGCCTGCCCATCTGAATCCAAGGCGTATTCATCCGAAACCAAGGGCCGAAAACGCCCCTGAAAAACCTCCTGATGCAGCCGGTCAAACTCACTGGAATACGCATACGTCAGCCGATCCGTCCGGTAAGGTTGGTCTGTCATCCCCTCGGGAGTCGTAAAATCAATCACATCCACACCAGCCCGCCTCAATTGCACGCGCACCTGTCCTCGTTCCATCGCAAATTTCCTGCGCTGCAAACCACCAGCTACTTGCCCCCTGCTGACCCCGTTGACCAACAACTCCGCCGGATTTTTTAAATAGCACACCACCTCGATGCCATCTTCTACATCCGCCGAAGCGAGTGCTTTAGTCACTTTGATTTGATAATGAAAATGGGAGGCTTTGACATCGTGTGCGTATTTCTTAAAAAACACACAAGCAAACTCCCCAGGCTCTGGCGACTCCCCTAACCATAGACGTTTATAATGCTTCAACAACAAGGCAAAAGCATAGTTATGATTCACCTCGGGGGCCAAATGATGACCTTCCGGATAGTCATTCCAGGTCGCATAGTTGATCATGCAGGCATCCACCTTGACCGCCCTCTCCAATAATTTTCTGTACACCTCGGACAACCCACAGACCTGAATTTTCCTTTCCACCCCATCCACACCCAAGGCCAAGACATCCTTGAGATAAAACAACATCCTCGAGCCCTTTTTCCTAGGGTAGACTTTTGATCCATAATGATCCGGGTACACCGTTTGAGTGTAGGATCGATTCCTTACCCGGCAACGCTTCGCTATCCCTTCCCAAGGGTCATCTTCAGCATAAGAATCCGTCCACCCCCAAATCGCAGGAAAATGATCCAACGCGGCTTCCACCACTTCCGGCCTGTCCTGAAATCGAAGGTGATACACATAAGCTATATCAACGCCCAAATTCTGAGCCAACCGCTGATAGGCCCCAGCCGAGTGACGGATCAATTCGGGCTGGCGTCCAATCATCCAATGCTGATCCACCGCGTCTGATAGAGCGTCAGGGCACCATGTAAAAAAAACAAATCTTTCGCCGGGTGTTTTGAGCCAGGCATCGCTCGAACCAAATTCTGAGATCAACGGCTGAATCCACTTTTTCCAATGGGCAATTTTATCACGTTCTGACTTCTCATGCTGCCGTGGGTTGCACAAACAAAGCGTCAGTTTGAAATCGATTTCCTCCTTGATGACAACTCGGAAAAATGCAGAAACCACCTGATTGTAATATGCCATCATGTCCTCGCTATCCCCCAATGGGTAAAAAAATTGAAAACCGTCCAAGCCCAACTTTTTTGCAGCCCGGATTTCCATCGCCGCACTCTCATCGATACTCAGGCCTTCCCCGTAAGCGGCCAACATCGATCGATACTGCACCAATCCCCCCACCTTGGCAGAAGGCCCGCAAGGGTCATACATCTCACTGCGCAAGTTTGCAGATTTCCTCGGCATCCCTCGATGATACAGCATACCAGTCATGTAATGGGCGATCACACGCTTCTGATCGGCAAGGGGCGCTGACAACCTGCGTTCTTTTTCAAGCTCCGTCTCTTCAAGCAAAGGCCGAACATCCAAAACACCCTCTCCAAACAATGCTGGAATCAAACAAAACCACGCAAAAAAAACAATCGTCCAAGATTTGATCCGACACATCGCAATTCTCGTATACGCCCCATCAGCTCAAAGACTTTCAGACATCTTCCGGCGCCAAGTGATTCTTCTGCAACAAAATTGACTTTTCATTGAAACATTTTTTAATTTATACGTCGTATTGATTAATGAATACGAATATAGTTCCGAAATAAGCGCTCTGCCTTCATCTCTATTCAAAAGCCTCACGTCAATTCGCCCCCCGATTCAGATCCTACTGTCCTACAAACTTCCCAGCCCCCAACCACGACCATCACCATGAAATCCCACACCACACCACCCCGACGCTTGGGCGTCCTTCTCGCCGCACTCGCTACAAGCTTTGCTTGCCTGCCAGTCGCCAAAGCGGCCACCAGCCTCCGGCTGTCAACCACCCAACTCAATCCGGAATCCGAAATTGAAATCATTTTCGACCGTGCCGTCGTTGGCGAACCTCAACTCCAACAATCGAGCAACAACGCACTCATCGGAATCAAGCCAAAGCTGCCAGGAAACATCGTATGGAAAGCGGCTAACATTGCCAGGTTCGTCCCTAGCCAAGCCCCCCTCATGGGCACGGAATACACCTTCAGCGTGCTGAAAGGCCAACAGTTCCTCGATGGTAAAAAACTTCCCTCTGGAAAAATCCAGACCGTAAAGTCCGAGCCATTCAAAGTTTCCGGATCGTCCCTTCGATCGGAATCAAAATCACTCACTCGTGAGCTCTCTTACTATGTCTATTTCAATGATGCCATTGACCCGGCAAAATCTCCGGCCTTGATCAAATTTATCAACAAGGAAGGCGTGACCATCGGATCGAAAGTGAGGCGTGCCACCTGGGGCGATATCGAATCCAGCTACCGGCGTGGGTCCACCTGGAACAACCGCTTCCGTGAGGCCGTCTCCGGCCTCAAAACCGTCTATTCCGAAGAAGCGGACGCCCCTATTCCCAACGCTCTGATGATTTCACCTGTCAAACCTCTCCCTCCCGGAGATGACTGGAGGCTGAACCTGTCCGAACAACTCACCAACGAAGCCAACAACGCCGTTCATCTTGGAGGCCACAATGTCTGGATTGGTGACATCGAACCTTTTGAACTGGAAAACGCAAAGGCATTCGTCGAAGCCAACAAATCACGCCAAATCCACCTCAGCTTCAACACCCCACCAAATAAAAATCTTACCCAGGAGCAACTCGCCAGCTTGATCTCGGTCAAACCCAAACTCGAGGAAGCTAAGTACACGGTTAAGGGCGACATGGTCATCGTTGAAGGAAAACTCAGAAAATCCAACAATTGGAACGTCAGCGTCAACCCGGCCATGCTGGCCATGAATGGCTTGATGATCAACAAAGCCACCAGTCATAAACTCAAATTCCTGCCCGTCGCAACCGGGCTTGCTCTACCGGCATTCGATTCCGCCCAATATGCACACGGTAGCCGCCTCTACGGAATCGAAACCGTCAATCTGGAATCCCTCCGGGTCCGGGTAAAGCTGCTCGAAGCAGACAAAGCAGTGCGCACCATGCAAGGATACCGCCACTACAAAGGCAGCGGCCATAACAACCACGATATTTCACCTACCCACCCGATGCCCTACTCCCTTGTCGACGGAAAAACGGTCTATGACCGAACCATCCATCTCGACAACCCTCTGGACACTTCCAAAGATGTCACTCTGGACTGGAACGCCATCCTGCCACAAAACACCCTGACCAGCACCTTTTTCATTTCCGTCGAAGGAACGGCCAAAGAACACTCCCGAGGTGGCAATCGTATCGCCCAATCGTTCATTCAGCTAACAGACATCGGACTTTGTTGGAAAATCAATGAGCAACAAGCGATGATGTATGCCTTTTCCTGCAAGACAGGCAAACCATTGCCCAACGTCCAACTCCAGGTCTTCAACGAAGACGCCGAAGCCGCAGGCTCTACAAAAACGGACAAACACGGGATTGCGCGTCTACCTCGCCAGGATGCCGCCCGCCACCTCCGGGCAAGTCTCGGAAACGACAGTTACATCGTCCCCTTTGACAACACCCTCGACACGGTGTCCCTCTGGCGGTTCCCGGTTGATATCGAATGGAACCACCTCTCCGGCTGGAAACGAAACGTGATGATGTTCACCGACCGAAACCTCTACCGCCCCGGTGAAACCGTTCAGCTCAAGGGAATCGTTCGACAGTTCCTCGATAACCAAATCAAAAAGTCGGCAGACAAGACGGCCCAACTGGTGATCACCGACAGCAAGCGCCGGGTGCTCATGGACCAAGAAATCACCTTCTCAGACCAGGGGAGCTTCGACTTCACACTCAAACTGCCCGCCGAAACAGTCGGCAGATTCCGAGCCACGCTCACCTTCCCCGAAGACCCATCCCAGGCGGATGAAGACAGCTGGATCGTCAACCAATACCGGATATTCAACCACAACTTCCAGGTGCAGGAATTTCGGCGCAATGCCTTCGAAGTCACATCCAACATCCCGCCTGCAGCCCCCGGAGCCCGCAATATCGAAATGAATCTGGAAGCCCATTACTACCAAGGGCAACCAGTGAAAGAAGGCCTCGTGGAATGGTCGCTCAGCGCAACCCAAAGCGGATTCTATCCAAACAAGTTCCGTGACTTTTACTTTGGGGACCACCGCAGCTACGACCCCTACTACTGGAGCCACTACTTCGGATATGGCAACGGCTACGGACGACGCCAAAGAACCAACCACAACGGCGAAGCCAAACTCGACACCCACGGTAAGTCAAAGCTCAGTTTTGAACTACCCGAACTCACTTTCCCTACCGCGCTCGCTGTCGACATCCACGCTGAAGTCACGGATGCACGCGATCAGACACTCAGCAAATCCAGCCGCACCACCGTGCACCCCGCTAACACTTACGTTGGTATCTCCCGGGTCGACCGCTTGGTTCGGGTGGGGCAAAACCCAAACCTGGAGCTCATTGCCGTGGATACCCAGGGAGAACAACGCACCGAGGATATTAGCATCACGGCGATCATCGAAAGAGAATACTACGAACCCGTCAAAGTGCGTTCGGCAGATGGCCGGGCTAGTGTTAAAAACACCAAACACACCGAACAAGTAAGTGAGCAGCAACTGACGATCCCCGCCAACCAAGCGCTCATTCTCCCCTTTACTCCGGAAAAAGCCGGTCGCCATATCATTACCCTGAAGGGCACCGATAACGAAGGACATGCCTATGCCACGGCAAGCAAACTCTACGTCTACGGAGCCAAAGAGTATCCATGGGCATCCGAGGACGGAATGAAAATCAAACTGGTCCCGGAAAAACAACAATACCAACCAAATGACACAGCTCGTATTTTGGTCATGACCCCGATCGAAGGAACCGCTCTGGTCACCGTGGAACGATCTAATGTGATCCGCGAATACCGTCGTGAGCTGAAAGCGGATGCCCCGGTCATTGAAATCCCACTCAGCGACATGGATGCCCCCAACGCCTATGTCTCGGTTATGGTCATTCGCGGAGCGGACGCCAGCCCGAGAAAACACAAAGAACCGGTTCTCAAACTTGGTTACTGCACACTGAATGTCAAAAATGTCAAAGATCGTCTGGCGGTGAACCTTGAGGTCGCAGGCAGCCAGCATCGACCCGGTGAGTCCACCACGCTTCAAGGTTCCGTGACCTTTGCCGACGGATCCCCCGCAGCCAATGCCGAAGTCACCCTCTACGCAGAAGATGAAGGCACACTCGCGGTGATGGGGTACCGCAACCCCGACCCCATGAGCAATTTCCATGCACCTCGTCCACTTCTGGTCCAGTGTGGCTCCTCCTTCTCGACCTTCATCGCCGAGAACCCGGACGACCGCTATTTCGGAAACAAGGGCTTTACCATCGGTGGTGGTGGCGACGCCTTTGGCGCCGGAGGCGGAGTCAAACTAAAAACCCGGACCGACTTCAATCCTTGTGCCGTTTGGCAACCTTCACTCCGGACCGACGGCCAGGGCAAATTCTCCGCAACCTACACCAACCCGGACACCCTGACCCGCTACCGCGTCATTGCCGTAGCCCTGCATGGTGATAATAAATTTGGTTCGGCATCCAGTGATTACACAGTCGACAAGCCTCTCATGCTCGAACCCGCCGCACCCCGCTACGCAAGTGAAGGTGACAGGCTTCAACCCAAGGTGCTGGTTCAAAATAACTCCAAGTTCGAGGGAACCTGGAAAGTTTCCCTGGAAACATCCAGCCTCACACAAAGCCATGGCAATGCGCCGCTAAGCAAAACCATCACCCTGCAACCTGGTGGTGCCGGCACCGTCTATTTTGACGTGCACTTTGTTGAAACCGGTAAAGCCCGCTGGACATGGACGGCATCCCCCGTCCAAATCGCAGGTAAAGACACCCTCGAGCCAGCTCTGGCCACCGACCTATCCGACCGCGCGGAGACTCGCTTTGAAATCACCTATCCCGTTCCTCTGATGCGTCAAATGCGCTTTGTCAGCTTGAACAACGGAAACCAAAACGACCTCCTCAAGGATCTGGATCAAGAACTCCTCAAGGGGCGTGGAAAAATCGAACTCGAGCTCTCAAACTCACTTCTTCTCGAAGCCGGAGGAGCCGTCGATTTCTTACTCCACTACCCTTACGGATGTGTCGAGCAAACATCATCATCCTTGATGCCTTGGTTTGCGGTTCGGGACCTCAAAGGCATCGTCCCCGGATTTAAGGATAAAAATGAAACCGACATTGCCCAAGCCATTCAAGCGGGAGCCGACCGACTCCTCACCATGCAGACCCCGAATGGAGGCCTCGCCTACTGGCCGGGTGGTGACGAACCCACCAAATGGGCCAGCGCCTACGGAGGCATGGCCTTGTTGCTCGCTCGTGAGCATGGCGCCATGGTTCCGCCAAGCGCCATTGAACAACTCACCGATTGGATCAGTGCTTCGCTCAAAGAAGGCCCGGACAAAAAAGCCGACCACCGGTGGAGAAAAACCTGGGACATGGAAACCCGGGCTCGCGCCCTCTACGTTCTGGCACTCGCCGGCAAGACAGAAGCCGCACTCCAAAATAAAATGATCGATCAAGCAGAGCATCTCAACCCGAGTGCCCGATGCTTCCTCGCTCTCGCCATCCATCACTCCGGCGGTGCCCGCGACCAAGCATTGGCATTAATCCAAAACCTCCCCCCCCGCAAGGTGACACGCCACTGGATGCGCTACCACTCCGACGACGCCATGGCGGTACTCGCATGGTCGGAAATCGACCCTACGAATGAGAACACCCACCAAGCGATGCGTAAGCTCATCGACCAACGCAACCCTCGAGGGCACTGGCGCACCACTTGGTGCAACTCCTGGGCACTGCAGGCGATGGCAAGCTACGCCAGAAATGTGGAAAAAAACCAAGCTCCAAGCACCTTGCAGTTGATCGTCGGGAAAGAAACCAAACACATCACACTGGACCAAAAGTCCCCCACGGAATTCATCTCGGTGCCACTCCAGGAAGGGCTGCAAATCATCGCGTCCTCAAATAACAGAAGTTACGCCAGGATCCGGCTTAGCTCCAAACCGGAAATCGCCCCCTCCGGTCCATGGGCACATGATGGTTTGTCGATCACCCGCCGCTATAATCGCCTGCTTCCCGATGGAACCCTCGAGCCAATGACCCAACCCCGGGTCGGTGATTTGATTCAAGTCAACCTCGACATCACCTTCTCATCTGCCCTCGACTACGTCGTCATCGAAGACCGTATCCCTGCGCTCTTTGAGGCCGTCAACAATCAGTTCGAAAGCCAACGTTCGCGTTTCAGCACCAATACCGACCATTCGTGGAAAATCACCCACAAGGAACTTCGCTCGGATCGTGCCGTCTTCTTCTTTGACCGTTCATGGGGAGGAAGCAAACGCACGCTCTCCTACCTGGCCCGGGTGACTTCCGCCGGAACCGCGGTAGCCCCGAGCGCCAAGGTGGAAGCCATGTATGATCCCGAACAGCTGGCACTCAGCAAAAGCCAAACCCTCACCACCCTGAAAAAAGGAAGCATGGCCGACCAATAAGCCATCCTCCCATTCCGAGGTTTCATGCAACGCCCCTCCGCCATACGCCTCCCCCAATGGCTGCGAACCAAACCCAAGCACTTGCGCCGCAAGTGCCTTTGGGCTGGAGGGATCGCACTCTCCCTGGCTTTTTCAAGCTACTACCTCCTGCCCTTTGCCTTCCCCATCCCTGAAAAAATAGCCTCTGGCCCTGGAGACTCCGTCTTGCTGTTAGACCACAATGGCAAGGAACTTGCGCATTGGGTTCGGCCCGATTACTACCGACATCGAACCATCGACCTGGATCTCGTCCCTGAGGATTTGATCCAAGCCACCCTTGCCGCCGAAGATAAGCGTTTCTACCAACACGGCGGGATGGATTTCCGGGCCACGGCCCGAGCGATCCGCGACTCCATTGACCAAAAACGTTTTGTTTCCGGAGCTTCCACCATTACACAGCAGACGGTCAAAATTTGCTCGCAACGAGCGAGCCGAACCATCCCAACAAAAATCCGGGAATGCCTAACGGCCAGACATGTCGAAATGACCCATGGCAAGGGAGAAATCCTTTCCGCATATTTCAACCACCTCGATTACGGCAACCGCTCCCAAGGGCCGTTACAAGCGGCCCGGCATTACTTCGGCAAACCGCTGAGCCAGCTTTCCCTCGCCGAGTGCGCCTTGCTCGCCGGCCTCCCGCAAGCTCCGAGCCGACTCAACCCACGGCGCAACCCGGAAGCTGCAGTCAAACGCCGCAACTGGATCCTCGATCGTATGCGCATCGTCTATAAGCTACCCGAAGACCGTATCGAACGAGCCAAAGCCGAGCCCCTGCAACTCCAACAACGAGGCCCGACCAATCGAGCTCCGCATCTAGCAGGCCTTTTACGCCGCAACAGCAAACGCCAGGATTTGCACACCACCCTGTCCGCCGAACTGCAGCGGGATCTCACCGCCATCGCCCGACAACAAATTCAGGTCCTACGTGACAAGCACATCCAACATGCTGCGATCGTCGTCTTACACAATCAGACCGGAAACGTTCTCGCCCATGTAGGAACGCCGAATTTCCATCTCTCGAATGCTGGTCAAATCGATGCCACCCGGATTGCGCGCTCGCCGGGATCTGCCCTCAAACCCTTCACTTACCTCCTCGCCTTTGAACAAGCGGGGATGACCCCCGCCACCATCATCCCGGACATCCCCACCAGCTTTGCCGACGTCCGCGGAGAGAAATCATTCGTCAATTACAACCGACTCTACCGTGGGCCCGTCACCATCCACCACGCACTGGCCAGCTCCCTGAATATTCCCGCAGTCAGAGCGCTCAATGCCGCAGGCGGGCCAGCGCCGATGATCAAACAACTGCAACAATTCGGAGTCACCAGCCTCAAGGAAGACCCCAGACACTATGGGTTGGGACTCACCCTCGGCAGCGGTGAGATCACCCTGATGGAACTCACCAACGCCTACGCCTGCCTCGCCCGCATGGGGAAACATATTCCGATGCGCTTTTTCTCCTCCAGTCAAAGCCAACCCCTCAGCATCGCCAGCAAACCATCCTACTGGATGCTGGCCAACACCCTGAGCAACAACGCCGCACGAACAGCGGCTTTCGGACCGAACTCCCAACTCCGACTCCCCTTTCCATGCGCTGTAAAAACCGGAACCTCGACCGACTTCCGGGACAACTGGTGCCTCGGGTTTACCGCCGACTTCACTGTCGGTGTCTGGGTTGGCAATCTGGACAACACCCCGATGCGAGGCATTTCCGGAGTCACTGGTGCCGGACCGATTTTTCATGCAACGATGCTCCGGCTCCACAACAACCACCCACCGGCATGGTTCGACCAACCATCGGGCATGATCCGTTGCCATATCCACACCTCGACAGGTAAACAGTTTCCGGAAGCCAACGAGCACACCATCGAAATGCTGCTGCCGGCAGACACCCTCCCACTGATGAGCCAACGAGGAGACTTCGATACACATGGAAAAGTCATCCTCGATCAACGTTATTCCGCGTGGCTCACCTCCGAAGGTGATCGCGCACGTTATACCTTATCCTCGGACCTCAACCCACCCGCCTTCCACCATCACCCGCTGCGAATCCTCTCTCCTTCACGCGAGGCAAAGTATCTCCTCGACCCCGATCTCCCCGGAAATGGCAAGAAACTAGCGCTGCGCACTGATTTCCCCGGCAGGGCCATCTGGAGTTCCCCCACGCTGGAAATTTCTACCAAGAACGGCGAAAGCACCGCTATTCTAACTCCAGGGGTCCATCTCATTCACCTCAGAGATCACTCCGGCCGCCAGACCTCACGCTCAATCGAAGTCGAAGAGCTCTAACCAGTATCATCGATCGAATCCGGGCGTTCGATCATCGAGCCGCCCATTTCAGTTCTTCGACAAAGGCTTCCACCCAGGGCTCCAGCGCCCGGCCTAACAAACACCCAACACCCACACAAATCGGATCCGGTTTGGGCTCCACCTTTTTAATCCGAACCTCCTTTCCCATACGGGCGCTCTCAGCGACTAATGCGACTCCCAACCCGGCTTCCACCCCCAACCTCAAACTCGCAACCCCATCGAACTCACCTGCCACCTTGGCATTGATTCCCTGCTGCTTGAAATAGGTGGAAACCTCCTGCCAATATCCCGGATAATCCACACGCGACAACAATAGCAGACGCGTCTGATCCAGCTCACTGGCCTTGACCACTCGCTTGCGTGACAATGCATGTTCACGGGGAACCGCAAGAGCAAACGACTCCCGTCTCAAGGTTGTCCAATCGATATCCACCTCGCCGCTTGATACCCCGATAACCAAATCAAACCGGCCGTCACGCAATCCCGAAATCATTTCCTCACTGGTGCTGTCCGCAATCGTGATTCGGACACGCGCATGCATCTGGGCAAAACGCCCCATCGCCTGCTGTAACAACGCTCCTCCCAATGAAGGAGCATAGCCCACTCGTATTTCCTCACCATCCACCTCGCGTTGCATTTGCAACTCAATCCGATCCACCTGAGCCAACATCTCCTCACCCAAACGCTTAACCACCTCACCCGCGCGAGTCAGTTGAATCGATTTCGGCCCGCGATCAAATAAACTCCACCCGGTGTCGTTTTCAAACACCGCCATTTGTCGGCTCAAGGCTGGTTGGGTCAGTCTGAGCCGCTTTGCTGCCGCTGAAATATTCATATCATGACAAACCTCCACAAAATGCCTGAGATGCTCCATGTTCATGCCTGATCCTAGAATCAAATAATCTGATATTCAAGCATCAGATTTAGTTATACTAAGCATAACATCATGGAATTAGCCAAAACCAGCCATTCGGGACATATTCCAAGTATGACTTCAAGCACACAGCGAACCCCAGAAAAGATTCCATTGCCTGACTCCATCAGGATTCGGCGTTCCGATGATCGCGGACATATCAACCACGGCTGGCTCGATGCCCGCCATAGCTTTTCCTTCGGCAATTACTACGACCCGGACCACATGGGCTTTGGAAGTCTGCGGGTCATCAATGACGACCGTATTGCTCCGGGCAAAGGCTTTGATATGCATCCCCATTCGGCCATGGAAATATTTACTTACATCATTTCAGGAGAACTGGAACACCGGGACTCCATGGGAAATGGCCGAATCATCAAAGCCGGCGAGTTCCAATATATGTCCGCAGGCGATGGAGTCATGCACTCCGAATCCAATCCCTCGACAGAACAAAGCGTTCACTTGCTTCAAATCTGGATCACACCAAACCAATCTGGTGGGCCCCCTCTCTATGCCGACATGGATACCAACGCCCTGAAAAAGAAAAACAGCCTGAGTCTCTTTGCCTCTCGAGATGGCAGAAACGGATCCCAAACCATGCGACAGAATGCCGAAATCTTTTTTGGCCATCTCGAGAGTGGAGCAAAACCGTTCGTCCCACCGCAATCACCATTTGACCAACACTACCTTCACCTGATCAAAGGCCAACTCGACCTCGCCGGACACACGCTTCATCAGGGGGATGCAGCCATGATCCATGGAGCTACCCCTGGTATCGTCGCCAACGAAGATGCCGAGTTCCTTTATTTCAATCTCTCATCAACAAACCAACCACAAAAATAAGCATGAACATCCTATCCATCGGAGCTTCAAGCAGCTCCAAATCCATCAACCAACAATTCGCAGACTACGCAGCATCCACAATAGAACATGCCAAGCGTAGCAGCTATCCTCTCCGGGGAATTCAGATGCCCATCTACAGTGAAGATGAGGAATCACAACATGGCATTCCGCAAGAAGCGCAACAATTTCTCGATACCATCCACGCCCATGACGCCGTCATTCTCTCACTAGCAGAGCACAATGGATCGTACACAGCCGCATTCAAAAACCTGCTCGATTGGACCTCACGTATCAACCAAACCTTATGGTCGGAAAAACCCATGCTCCTGCTAAGCACCTCTCCCGGAGCACGCGGAGGGTCGTCGGTTTTGGCGGCGGCAACAGCAAGCTTCCCCCACCTGGGAGCCAACATCGTCGCAACGATGAGCTTACCCAGTTTTTATGAAAATTTCGGCGAGGATGGCATTACGAACAACGACCTCGCATCCCAACTCAACCAAGCCGTCAACGAGCTTATTCAATCTGTCACCACATCGTAACCAACAACTCCATTCATTATGAAAAACATACCCACCATCGCCGGAGCTCTGCTCGGACTCGCCTTCATCACCTTTGGTTTAAATCACTTTCTGCATTTCATCCCCATGGGGGGAGGACCACCAGAGGGGTCACCTCCGGCCCTGTTCTTTGCGGCCATCGTCCCCACAGGATTCCTCACCTTTGTCAAAATCTGTGAAATTCTGGGTGGCATTCTCGTCAGCATTCCCAAAACACGAAATCTTGGACTCCTGGTTCTCGGTCCGATTGTTGTCAACATTCTGGCATTCAACATCCTCATTGCCGGAGGCTCAGCCGTATTCCAAGCACCCGTGATCGCGGTCTCCCTGCTCTCAGCCTACCTGCTGTGGCATGGTCGCGAGGCCTTTGGCGGCTTAGTCAATGCCTCGAGCAAGTAATCCACCCTAGGAAGTAGACTAGCGATCTGTCGCCCCTCTGCCCCTGCCCCCTGATTGCGCCACCACATCCCAAGCCCTTGCCCCGAGCCCTTGCCTCCACGAGACATCCCCTGCACTCGGCAGGGAAAGAGGGCAAGGCTTTGGATGTCGTATTTCTCCATGAGCTTGCATTGACAAATCCCCATCCCCGTGGGATCAATCCGTCATGCAGACTGAG
Organism: Oceaniferula marina; assembly: GCF_013391475.1. NCBI lineage: Bacteria > Pseudomonadati > Verrucomicrobiota > Verrucomicrobiia > Verrucomicrobiales > Verrucomicrobiaceae > Oceaniferula > Oceaniferula marina. The sequence continues at coordinate 38,163 of NZ_JACBAZ010000008.1, forward strand.
ATCATCACCAACCGCGAAGTAAAGGCCGTACAAATCCCCAGCGGGGACCCGTTCAACCTGCCAGCTGGAACGGCTGTGATTATTACTCAAACCTTGGGTGGCTCTTTCACCGTTGCCACGCAATCCGGCTTGGCCCGCATTTCTTCTGAAGACGCTGACGCGCTCGGAATCGACCCCAATGAAACCAAACCAAGCGGCAACGATGACCTTCCGGAAGATGCCTCCTTGGAAGACAGAGTCTGGAACCAACTCAAACAAGTTTTCGACCCTGAAATTCCAGTCGACATCGTCAACCTCGGCCTCGTCTATGACTGCGTGCTTGATGAAGAAGACGGAAAAACCACGGTTCACATCAAAATGACCCTGACAGCTCCCGGTTGCGGCATGGGTCCCGTCATCGCTGCAGACGCCCAGGCCCGGGTCATGTCACTCGATGGCATCGTCGATGCCCACGTCGACCTCGTCTGGGATCCAGCTTGGAATCAGGACATGATTTCCGAAGAAGGAAAAATGAAACTGGGAATGATCTAACCCGGCTCCACTCCACCCTCCAGACAGGAGGAACAATCGGCACCACTCCACTGCCGACTAAAGTGGCCTGAAAACCAAGCCACTTTGATCACCTTGCAGGATGAGCTCCCATACGATCATAGTATGGGTATCTTATGAAGCTCCTCGCGTCGATCACCCTCTTGCTGCTGGCGAACCAGGCAGCACTCACTGCACCATTCAAACTTTCCCGGGCCATCATTAACAAACCGGGAACTGTACTTACGTCTTCGCCAAAAATCGAGATCCCCAAAGGTCTGATTGTTCAAGGGTCCGAAGTGCACTACAAGGTCACCAGCACCAACAGCAGCCAAGCAATCAGTGATTTCACCTGCCACTTTGGATTCGATCACATGAGGGGAATGCAAGCCTTCCAGAAACCTCAAGGAAGCAACACCAACTTCTTCAAGGCCGATTGGTATGGTCAGAATGTTGTCAAGGTCACCATCACCAACAAACGCACTGGTGAAGTTACACATTTAACCGACAAGCCCTTTTGCCACTTTGCTTCGCGCCAGGTCCTGGGTGGCAATGCAGACCTACTATCAAAAGAGGCGTGCAGCAACATTCGTCGAGGAGACATCCATGACATCCGCAAACCAGAAAAGGGCATGGCCTATCTACCGAAAGATATTTCCCGGGGAGACTCCTCTTCCGAGCAGCTAACCAAAGGATTCTTCGAAACCACCGAGCCAAGGATCTTCCAAACGAAAAAAGGCACCTTGATCGCTGCGATCCAAGCGAGGCGCATTGGCAAAAATGATGCACCTGCGGGACAGGGCATCGTCGTCAAGCGGAGCACCGACCAAGGTTCCAGCTGGACTCATGAACTCCTGCTTGATCAAGACGCCAACGACGTCTGGGGGTACTCAGCCCTCGTCGAAGTCGACAGCACCCTTTACTGCTACGCGGTAGCCGGTCATCCGGGGCACCAGGATGCCAACCGTAAAATCCGGGGGATTTACTATTATACCAGCCAAGATGAAGGAAAAACATGGAGCCAAAGAAAACGTCACGACCAACTTTCCGCCCTCATCGGGATTGAACCGTCCAAACCCATTCCCTCGGGCGCTTCACCTAACTGCAATATCCTTGTTGTTCCCAGGATGACACTTGATGGCAACAAAGCACCTGAGGGGCATGGATTGCTCTTCTCAACCTACGCCCACGGCTACATCTGGGCATCGATCGACGGAGGCAAGTCATGGAGGATGGTCGCCGATCACCGCAGCTATGCCGACGCCAAAAACAATGGTTATCAACACCCGGTCCAAATTGAAAACGAACTCGCATGGTGCACTCTGGACAATCCTGAAGGTGACATCTACATGGTCTGGCGCAGACAATCTTTCAAAGGATACAAAAACGAGTACCTCGTATCCAGACACTTCCGCTCCGGAAAGCTCGGAATGAAGGTCAAAAAAATCTACAATCAGGAGCTCAAAAATATCCAGGCCAGACGCTGCCACTTTGGCATCCGTAAAATTGCGGAGGGGCAGCACAAAGGAAAAATTCTACTCGCCACGCAAGGGTCAGGGTCGAGGAACCATATTCGACTCGGGCTCTCCAGGATGCCTCTGAACAAAAACAGCAGCATCCCATCCAAGCTGTTCGATGAGGTGACCGTCATGAAAGACATCGGTTGGGGATACTGTGACATCACCTATCTGAATGCGGCCCATCCGGCCCACCAGTCCATGGGAAAAGATGCCATTTTTATCCTCGGAGAAAGCGAGCCCATCCACACAAAAACCTATCAATTCATCCCTCTCAAACCAAGCGGCAAAGGAAAAAACGAACGCTACAGCACCACCGCCTTTACCCTGAGCGTAGAATATTTTGAGTTCTTGAAAAAGCAATGATCCCGTCCATGATCTGAGGCATCAACCGGCGACCTCCAACGATTTCCGTCATTATGCCCTGTTACCAGGCAGGTAACAGCGTGGGCCGGGCTATCAACAGCATCCGCACACAAACATTCAAGGACTGGGAACTCATCGTCGTCGATGATGGCAGCAGTGACCACAGCATCGACGAAATTCTCAACCACGTCAGACAAGATCAGCGTGTCTGCCTGATCCGGCAACCGCACCAGGGAGTCGTTGCGGCATCCAACCATGGCTTCGAACACGCGAGGGGCGCCACGATCGCCCGCATGGATGCCGATGACGTTTCGCGTCCCCGCCGCTTGGAATGCCAACTTGAATACCTGCATGCACATCGTGACCTGGGAGCTGTGTCATGCCAGGTTCACTTCGCCGGAGATTCGTCTCTGGCCGGTGGCTACGCCCACCACGTTCACTGGACCAATAGCTGCCGGGACGCCGCGAGCATCGAACGAAACCGCTTCATCGACCTTCCCGTCCCTCATCCCACCCTGCTCTACCGCAGGGAGATCATTGAGCAACACGGCCACTACCGCCACGGCGATTTTCCGGAAGACTACGAACTCATTCTGCGCTGGATTTCACAAGGTGTCAGCATCGGCAAAACCGAGGACATCCTCTTCGATTGGTATGACCCGCCAAGCCGCCTGTCACGCAATGACACCCGCTACCACATGAGCGCCTTCCACCAGTGTAAAGCCCCCTACCTCCTCAAAGCCCTCCAAAAGAACGGTACCGACACCCGGGATCTCTGGATCTGGGGCGCTGGCCGTCCATCGCGAAAATCGGCACGCCCACTTGAGCATGTCTGGAAGCAAGCCTCCGGCTTCATCGATATCGACCCTGCAAAAATCGGCCGCCAACTTCACGGTCGCCCCGTGGTCTCACCAAACGACCTCCCGCCTCCGGAACAGGCGGTTATCGTCAGTTACGTTGGGACCAGAGGTGCGCACCAAAATATCCGGGAATGCCTGCTGTCAGCGGGGCGAAGGGAAGGTATCGATTTTTGGATCGCGGCTTAATGCCGGACCATCGCCCCAGAGCGACATCAAAGCTGCAGGCCTGTGCCAGGCATCTCATCACGAACTTGATCCATCCGGAATTCACCCATGCCGGCCTCAGCGGCCCAATCAGGCCAGTGGTTGATCGCGGTCAATACCTCCTCCAATAGCTGATGGCAGCCATCGACCCTCATGTTTTTTCCCATCTGCAAAAGATCAGCCACACTCACGTGCGCATGTTTTCCATTCACCCTCGCGGCCCGAACATCCGAAACCAAGGGGTTGGACGATCTCGTCAAATCATACGCCGGGGACAACTGCCACTCGCCGTCGGGAGTCATCAAAAAAGCATGGTTCTTTGCGTGATCATCATCATTTCCCGCAAGGACATTGAAGCAAGCTCGCCTGAACACCTTCTGAACCTCGGCTTCATTCCGAGTGAGTCGTCGGGTCTGTTCCAATAGATCTTCATAATCCATGCCCTCCCTAATCAAGGTATGGGTCAAACCTGAGTAAGTGTGCACATGCCGCTTGGACTCCCCAGGCCGGTCAAAGCGCTTGGAAATAAAATGACAAGCACCGTGACTACCACACAACAAGCCGGTCTCGGCCATAAGAATCCCCGCCGCTTTAGCCATCAAGGAATAAGCGTATTCTTCCTTTCCTTGCTCATATTCCGGATCCAGGTCGAACTTCAACAACCAACGGTCGAAGCCCGAGGGTAAGCGGCCACCACCGGCACAGGCTTTGGAAAAATCATGATTAAACCCGAGCAAGACCTTCGGCTGGGCACCACCGGATGACAAACCGGAGCGCATCAAGCCCGGCAACATCGACTCGGTATCCCCCTGAAGCAGGGCATGCGCATTTTTTACCAGGTCTGCAACCTCAACCGTCAGTTCCTCACGAAAACTCCCCGCACTCACCGATGGACTATAAGCCATCGCACCCATGGCATGCTCACCGGTACAAGCCAATTTTTGCAATGGTGTCACCTTTTCCCAGGGAATCCCTTTATCCTCGAAATAACACATCATCATCTGCTCCCCCCACCAATCTGGTAAACTATCGGCAAACAAACCGAACAAAGGACCATACGAAGGTGAAGGCGTTTGAACCGGCCCTTCCAGATGAGTAGGCAAATAGATTGGCGAAAGCTCAATTCCGCGGGCCGTCCACCCGGGGAAGTATTCAAAGTGAATCCCACCGGCTTCAGACTCTGTCAAATATCCGATAACACTGCGCTCGGATCCCCCCATATATCGCACTTCTACCTTCATCACATCCATTGCCAGTGATCATACCCGCACACCACCTCTTGGCAACTCCCGATCAGGCGAGGCCTACAGACTAGGCCTACAGACGAGGTCAACAGAAGCATGTCACAGGGATGTCAAATCCGTCACTTGCACTCTTTTGTTCATCGCGTAGGATGCTATCGGTTATCATCTGACACCATATCATATTATTTATGAAAACAACCCTACTGACTACAGCCATGGCGGCTCTCGGTCTTGCTCTTTCCCCGCTCTATGCGACGGATGGAGAAGCCAGTCCCGAAACGACCGCCGAAGCCCAAGCTGCCGAAACCATCTCCACCTACGTCATCCAATACAGTGGCGGAGGATGAGGCGTCGCCCGCAGAGCCGGTCTGGCTCTGAAAACACAGGAAGGCATCCAAACCATCCTCCTTTCCGGACTCCGTGCCACCGTGGTCATGGACGAAGGCAAAGAACTCGATAAGGAGAAAACAACCAAGGCATTCAAAGCCAAAGGGCTCCCGGTCAAATCATTCGAGAAAACCGAAACCCCCGTCCCCGCCGCAACCTACCAATTGATGGTGGCCGGCACCGGATGAGCGGAAACAAACGAAAAGGTCCGTGTGGCCTTGGAAAAAATTGATGGTATTCAAGCTGCCTACGTCAATAACGGCATCAGCTTGCATCTCGAAACCAAAGACGGCTACGATCAAAAAAAGATCGCCGCCGCGCTCAAACCCTTCAAACTCAAAATCAAAGAAGCCAAACAGCTCGAAGGTTCCCCCTTCGAAGCCAGCCCGGCAACAAGCTAACAAACACCCCCGTTGGTAACCATCCGAGCGGTCGTTGTCCCATAGACAACGACCGTTTTTTATGCCCCCGAACCAAGAGCTTCGAGCCACACGAAAGCTTATGGCATCACAATCAACAACAAAAAGGGAGAACGTTTACTCGCTTTGGCCCGTCGGATACAACAGCATTCGACAAAGGACGCCTCCCTCTCCAGCACCCAGGATAACACCTGTGCCGCTTCGGTATCCCCACCGGAATGCCCAGGATAACACATCACGGAAAGCACCCCACCCGACCCAAGCAAACGCAACGCTTGATCCATGGCCATCAAGCTTGAATCCCCATGGGTAATCACCTGCTTGTCTGCACCCGGTAAGTAGCCAAGATTGAACATCACAGCTTGAATCTTTCCCAAAAAGCGTTCTCCGATCTGATCCAACATCCGTTCATGCCCGCAACAAAACAATTGATACGATGCCGCAGAAATGCCGCCATCTTCAAGTCGCTGCCGACTTTTCCCAATGGCGGCCGTTTGAATATCAAAACCAAAAAGGCGGCCACCTGCCCCCACCAGACCAGCTAAAAACAAGGCGTCGTGACCATTACCCAGAGTTGCATCCACCACAGAACTCCCCGGGGTCACACGCTCTTGCAAAAAAGCATGCCCCCAATGGATCAGACTCCCCTCAACCGTCAGCTCCTTCATGTGCAGTCAATGATGTTAAGCCAATTACAATGCTGCCAGATCCAGATCAGGATCAAGCTGATGCTCTCCACATAAATATTCGGCAAAATGGCGAGCCACATAGGGAGCCATCAACGACCCCTTCGACCCCAACCCGTTGAAAAATCCAACGGATTCCAAATCCGGGTGCATCCCCACCACCGGCTGACTGTTGCGAATAATCGGGCGAACCCCCGCCTCATGGTCAATGACCTCAAAAGGCACCGGAACCCAACGCTTCAACTTCGTCAGGACTTCCTCCTTCCCCTCTTCACTCGGAATGGAATCAAGCTGGTCCCAGTTATAATTTGCTCCGCCCTTCCAAACACCCCCGCCACGAGGGGCAATCCAGCCGTCGGCGTGATACCGTGAAGATTCATCCATACCATCAAGCCAAAGTGTCAACACCTCCCCTTTCGCACTCCGGTGAGGAAGATCGCCAAACCAACCATCCCCACCAAGGCCATACGCGCCAAGACACAAAATCAATCGTCGGGCTTCCACCCCCTGCCACTGCACCCATCCACTCTCAAAACTTACGTCCTCCTGTGAAAACTCCCCCTCCATCCACGCCTCGTGCCGAATCAAGCGCTCCATGGCCACCCGCAAAAAGACCTTGGTATCCAACCACGCTCCGGATTCCATGCGAAGAGCTCCCCACGGAGCTTCCACCGTCGCACGATCCGTCATCTCCCCCCACCGTCGAACCTCGTCATCCTTCGCCAACCACTTCCCCCGTTGTTTTTCATCACCTAAAATCCGAACCACGGGCTGGGAATGATAAAATTTCCGCCCGGATCTGATTTCCAGCCGATGATAAAACTCTTCGGCATAATGCAAACAAGCGTCCTGCCGCCAAGCAGGATTCAAGCCTTTACCTGTCAAGGGAGTGACCAATCCGGCAGCGACTCTGGATGAGGCTCCCTTGTCCTTCCGGTCTACAACCATGACCGACTTCCCTCGGTCGAGCAGATGCATCGCCAAGCAACTTCCAGCGAGACCTTGTCCCATCACCAAATAATCAACCTGCGCCATACCTACGACTATCATAAAACAGGAAGTTGAACACGCTTCAATTACTCCTCAGCCCAGAAAGCATTTCGCCTCAACTCTCGATGATGAAAATTGAGGTGAAATGGCAACCTGTAGGGGATTAACGACGCTCCGCTCCGTCCATGCGGTATCCCATCTGCTCTTCCGCAGATGGAGTAGATCAATTCGCCGCATACTCCCTTCGGGTTAGTGCGGCTGGCGTTCGCCCCCTACGGGTTCTCGTCCCTACTTTGAGCTCCCCCTATAAAGCAATTCACCCCAACTCTCAGGATGGAGAGCTGGGGTGAAATGGCAACCTGTACGGGATTGACTGCGCTCCGCTCCGTCCATGCGGTATCCCATCTGCTCCTCCGCAGATGGAGTAGATCAATTCGCCGCATACTCCCTTCGGGCTAGTGCGGCTGGCGTTCGCCCCTACGGGTTCTCGTCCCTACTTTGAGCTCCCCCTATAAAGCAATTCACCCCAACTCTCAGGATGGAGAGCTGGGGTGAAATGGCAACCTGTACGGGACTCGAACCCGTGTTGCCGCCGTGAAAGGGCGGAGTCCTAACCACTAGACGAACAGGTCGCTTTCTTGTGGTGCGCTGGGCGCGGCGACAAACTACTTATTTTTTTCATTTTGGCAAGAACTTTTGAACAAAAAAACGATTTTTTTTCTGACTCAGGTTTACAAGCTGCTTCAAGTCATTGAAGAAGCGTGATTTTCACGTTTTTCCCCTTTATACTCCACCCCTGATTGTCTAGATCTCACGGCGTGAACACACAGCAATATGTCGAACGGGGACGCCGCATCTTCAATATGGAAATCAAAGAGCTTGAGCGCGTAGCTGACAGTCTCAATGATTCCTTTCACCACGCCGTTGAACTGCTCAAGAAGACCTTGGAAGCAAAAGGAAAAATCGTGGTCGTGGGCATCGGAAAATCAGGAAACATCGGCCATAAAATTGCCGCAACCCTGAATTCAACAGGCTCCACGGCTGTTGTGCTTAACTCCCAAAACGCCCTGCACGGTGATCTGGGTATCCTCTCAGACGGAGATGCCGTCATCGCCCTTTCTTACTCTGGCGAAACCACGGAACTCCTGGATCTGCTCCCATTCATCAAACGATCCCATGTCAGCATCATTGGTATTACCGGCAAAGCCCAATCGACGCTGGAAACCCACAGCGATGCCACCCTGCTCACCGAAATCCAACGGGAAGCCTGCCCGCTGAATTTGGCGCCCACATCCTCTTCCACGGCCATGCTGGTAATGGGAGATGCACTCGCCATGGTTCTACTTGAAGCCCGGGGGTTCACTGAAAAAGATTTTTCCCGCTTCCACCCAGGTGGAGCCTTGGGCCGAGCGCTGCTTACCAAAGTTTCGGACATCATGCGCAGCGAAGAACAAATGGCCACCATCTCTCCGGAAGACACCGTCCACGACGCCCTATCGGCGATGAGCCAAGCACGCAGCGGTGCTTGTGTGATTCAATCCGACGACGGGACCCTCGCGGGAATTTTTACCCACGGTGACTTTGCACGATCCTTCCAGGAAAACCCGGACATCGGAACCCAGGCCGTCAAACATCTCATGACGGCAAATCCCGTCACTTTGCACTCCGATTCACTGGCAGCCGAAGCGGTCAATACCATCAGCTCTCACCGAATTGATGACATCGTTGTACTCGACACCGAGGGCAAGCCGGTTGGCTTGGTCGACACCCAGGACTTCGCCCGCCTCAAACTCATCTGACCCCAACGATTATGAATCCCCCCATCATCACAGCCCTGCTTCTTTCCCTGACGGCTTTTGGCTTGAGTTCCTGCAATGGGCCATCCAGCCAAGCCCAGGTCATCACGACCCCTCCCAACGCAAAAATCGATTTATCCAAGGTCAGTCTGAAAATCAGTAAGGCCAAGCTCAAGATGATCGACCCCAACCATTATCAACTCGATTTTAAATACACGCTCATCAACAAAGCGGGTGCCACGCTGGCATTTGAGTCCATTTATTCGGGAAAAGACGAACTCATCCAAGTTAATCTGAACGATAAAAATGGAGACCCCCTGTTCTTGGGCAAACGTCCATTGGAAGGCCTGACCCTGGCCAGTCCGCGCACCATGGAGATTCCGAAAGGCAAATTCAGCCGGGTTTACACCGTCCCCGTTATGCCCGAACTCAGAGAAAAGGGAGACCCCATCACCCTACGGGTCCGTTTCCACGCCCCCTCACGTTACGATGAGCTGCGCAGCACCGTCGAAGCCCAGCCTCTCACCATCCCATGGCCACAGGGGCCGCCGATAGAGGCCCCCGACGAAGCTGCAGCACCAGATACCGGGGAATATCCATTGACCTCCCCGGCTCCGGACGCTACACCACTCCCTCAACGATAGCTGACGATCCGCAGCCATCGCCCCAATTTCACCAATCATACAACCAATATATCATGCCATCCGTCGTCGCAACCAACGTCAAAAAAGGCCAGTGCATCAAGTACCAGGGAGAAACCGGCATCGTCCTCAATCTTGAACACCGGACCCCGGGCAAAGGCAACGCCCTGATCGCTGCCACCATCCGCTCATTCCAGACCAATAAAACCAAAACCATCCGGTTCGCTTCCAGTGACAAGGTGGAAATCGTGGAAACCGACCGTCAAAAGCTCGAGTTCTCATACTCGGATCCAACCGGCTACCACTTCATGGACATGAACACGTATGAGACCGTCACCATCGGTGATGACCTCATCGCTGACAACAAAGACTACCTCGTCGAAGGTATGATGACAGAAATCCTTTTCATCGAAGGCAACCCGGTCACCGTTGAAGTTCCGACCGTAGTCGAGCTCACCGTCACCGAGTCATCGGAGGGAATCAAAGGAGACACCGCCAACAACCCGACAAAACCGGCCACCATGGAGACTGGAAAAATCATCCAAGTGCCCCTGTTCGTCAAACCTGGCGACAAACTCAAAATCAACACCACCGACGGAAGCTACTCCGGACGTGCGTAATTGATGCATTTTTCAATCAGCCGGATGGTCACATCGACCGTCCGGCTTTTTTTGTGCGCTGGCCACCATGCTCGGTAGGACTGATTGGCCTCAATCGGCCACTGGCCACCATGCTCGGTAGGGCTGATTGGCCTCAATCAGCCGCTGGTCATTCTTGCGTTCGACTTCCCCCCGGAGGATTGAGGCCAATCCTCCCTACCGTTCCAGCTATCGAAGAGTGAAAGGCCCATCCTCTCGCCAACTTACGACTGGCAGAGTTCACGAGCCTTTTCCCGAGCCTCGGCATCGGCCTGAATCAAGGCCGCAAGATCGGTCGAAGCCACGGTTTGGTGTTCATCCATTGTTTTTTCGACAACGCCCCAGATCTCCGGGTAAGCGATTTTGCCATCACAGAAAGCATCCACAGCCACTTCGTTGGCTGCATTATAAACGGCAGGCATGGAACCGCCCACCGTTCCAGCCCGGCGAGCTAGGTTCAAAGCCGGAAAATCATCATAGCGCGGCGCTTCAAATTCCAACTTGGCTAATGCGGCAAAGTCCAACGGTTTCAAACCGCCCCTCACCCTGTCCGGCCATGTCACCGCATACTGAATCGGAAAACACATGTCCGTATGACTCATCTGAGCCAAAACCGATCCATCGACAAACTCCACCATGGAATGAACAATGCTCTGAGGATGTACAATCACATCGATTTTTTCCATACCGATACCAAACAGCCAGCGAGCCTCGATCATTTCCAGCCCCTTGTTGAACAAGGTGGACGAATCGATGGTGATTTTGCGCCCCATTTCCCATGTCGGGTGTTTCAGCGCCTGTTCGACAGTGACCGATTTCAATGCCTCTGCCGGCGTTTGACGAAATGGCCCACCGGATGCGGTTAAAATCAGACGAGACACCTCGCGCTCGCCGCCACCGTGGCCATGCAAACACTGGAATATCGCATTGTGTTCGCTATCCACAGGTAAAATGTTCACCCCCTTGTCCGCGGCTGCCTGCATCACCAACTCACCAGCCATGACCAGAATCTCCTTACTCGCAACCGCAAGATCCTTACCGGCATCGATGGCCGCCAGTGCAGGCTCAAGCCCGGCAGTCCCAACAATGGCCACCAAGACCATATCGGCATCAGCCAAAGTGGAGACCTCGAGCAAACCTTCCGACCCCAAGTGGATGTTGACATCCTCAGGCAGTGCGGCCCTCAAGTCGGACTCCTTACTGGAGTCATACAACGCCACGTGCTTCACCCCGGTTTGTTTTGCCTGCTGAGCCAGTAGATCCACACTGGAATGCGCAGCCAAAGCCACGATCTCAAGCTGCTCCGGAAGATCCTCAGCAACCTTCAAGGTGCTGGTTCCAATCGATCCGGTGGAGCCCAGTAAAACAACTTTTCGTTTGGCCATATCGTGATAGTTCATTCAAGCGCTCATTTACGCAGGAAAAAGTTTGAGTAAAAAATACAATGCGGGGGCGGTAAAACAAAGGCTATCGATCAGGTCGAGAATCCCCCCGATACCAGGTAAGGTGGAACCTGAATCCTTCACTCCGATGCTTCGCTTGAGCACGGATTCAGCAAGATCGCCAACCACGGCCAAAGCCGCCAAGATCAAACTCAAAAGAATCACCATTGGCCAGCTTCCCAGAACCGCAAGCGCCTCGGGCAACAAAGCAAATAATCCACATCCCGCTAACAAAGCAAAGCCAATGCCTCCAGCCAGTCCTTGCCAGGTCTTGCCTGGGCTGATGTGTGGGATCATCTTGTGCTTCCCGATCATCGATCCCACCGCATAAGCCCCCATGTCCGTAAACTTGGTAACGGCCACCAGCCAGATCACCAACCAAGCGCCGGGAACAGCCAGATCAAGATCTGGCACAAATAACAATCGGGCGATGTAACTGAACATCACGGCCACATAGACAAAACCAAGAACCGTGATCGCCACTTCGGTCACCGTATTCTTGCCATCCACGGCTCGACGCAACTGCCATAAAAAACCGCCCATCACCGCCAAAATCACGAAGCCGGCATCCACCTGCATCAAGCTGTCGAGACTGTCTCTCCCATGCTGACCGAGCATCCAACCAATCACGGCTAAATATACCCCACTCAGCAACAGCCCCCATTTAGGCTGCGATGGCATCCCTCCATCGCGGGTCATTCCAAAAAATTCTTTTACCCCGAGCAATGAGGCCAGCATCATCAACCCGACAAACGCCCAAACATTACCACTGACAAAGACCACCGTCACTATCGCCCATAATAACAAGGTGCTGAACAATCTGGAGGCAAACACCTGGGCCTTGGATTTTTTCTCGGGTGGGAAATCAGTCATGAACAGGGCCTATCCAAGCGGTTTGATCGAAGACTGGCAATGAGATTTGCGATAAATTCAACCCTCCCGCTTTTCCCTTTATCACACACCTATCTTTGCTTAGGGTCGGTCCATGCGTATGCTTTTGATCGCCATCATGCTCCTACCTGGATGGGGCTACTCCCAGGAGACCCTCAAGGCACCCAACGCCAAAGCCTCCCCCATCAACCAACGTCGGGCCTACGGCAATGCCTGCGGGCCAGCCTCCCTGCTCAACGCCTTCCAATACGGCAACGAAAAATGGCAAAAAATCTTCCATGCCGTCCCGGGAGATAACAGCAAATCAAAAATTCGCTACGTCGTTGCCGCTTGGGGAAACAAACCGTCCAAACACATCAAGGGCACCAATCGCTGGAATGCCAAACAAGGGATCAACCTGCTCGATCTCACGGACATGGCCAACGAAATGCGGGCCTCCCATTTTGTCCCCAAAATCAAATACAAGGTGCTCGACCAAAACCCGATGGAGTCAAAGACCCGCTTCATCAAGCGCTGCCACAGCACCATCGCCAAATCCATGACCCGCGGCTTGCCTCCAATTGTCAGCATCCGACGTTATGCCTACCGCTACAACAAAGAGGTCGGCCAAAAATCCTGGTGGCCGATCCGAGCCCATTTTGTCGTGATCACGGAGATTCCCAAAAGCCTTCCCCAAGGAGCCACTTCGTTTCGGATCCGTTACGTCGACCCCTACGGTGGATTCGTCCGGGAGGGCCGTATCCATACCGAGACTGGCAGTTTTAGCCGTTGCCCCTATCTGGGAGCCACCCTACCTAAAACCGAAGTGGGAAAATCCTTTGTCAAAGCAGGAGAGGAAACCCTGCTCACCCTCTCGGCGATCATCGGCACATGGTAAGCCCCCCCCCAATTCGATTCCGCCTGAACACTTGCAATGCCTCGAACCCGCAACGCCAAATGTAAGTTTCAATAGGACTTCATCTTCACTCGCCCCCAGACACAGGAGAAAAACAAAACAAACTGTCCAAGTAGCACCGACAAACAAAGGAATATCCGCTTTTGTCGATCATCTTCCTCCATCCCCGCGTCACCGGACCTAAATTCAAGAAAGACCATCGCCGGATCCATCACAACGGACGGCTCACCGGTCTGCTCTTTCTTTTCAGCATGTACCATGGCCTCATACGCCCAGCGGGACGGCATGATTTGGGTCAGCAGCTTGGCCCCTGTTTTTTCTTCCGAATCCGGCGTTTTTTCAAAACTATCCATTGGAGCCAACAAGCCACCAAACAGGATAAAGGGGATGAGAACCAATGGCGTGATCACAATGGCCGCAACATCGGTTTTTGCACAGGCGCTGATCAGTAAGCCCACCGAGATCCCAACCAGCGAAGCCAGCCAACAAACGAGAATGGCGACACCATAACTCAAGTCCAAATCCAAAAATAGACGACTCACCACAATCAGGAGCACACACTGAAGCAAGGTCACCAGACTGTTCATCGATAGCTTTGACAAAAGCATGGCCCCCACTGCCGCGCCGCTACGCTTTTCCCTGCGAAACAGATTCCTCTCCCCGACCAACTCCCGCGCCGTGTTATTGGTCCCAAACCAAATCGACACAAAGACAAACAAAAACAAGGGAGTATTCAAACGGACTCCACCTAAGCCGAGCCCCAACAACAAACCGACCAAAGGCCCCTGCATCACCTGAATCAACAAGGCTTGCCAATCGCGAATCCGGCACTTCGCATAACGGGTAGAAGCATGAAACACCTGACTTACCCATGCTTCCACGGCACGAGCCCCGGGCAAGCCTGCGGCATAAGCAAAAATTTCAGATAACAAGGAGGAACGTTCGCGAACAAATTTTTGGCAAGCATCCGAGCGCAAGTAAGCATCCGAGGATGCCGCGGCATCCTGATCCTCTAACGCCTCCATAACCGCATCCGCCCCCGCAACTTCAGGCGGCTCATTGGTTATGAAATAGCTCACTCCCTCGGGAAAGGCATTCCCGTAATACACCAGACGCCCATCCTTGAGGTATATCACTTTGTCAAAGGTCCGGTAAACCCGCAGCGATGGTTGATGAATCGTCACAATCACGGCGATACACATACTCGATGCCAGATCTCTCAGTGCATCCACCACCACACGTGTGTCGCGACTGGATAAACCCGACGTCGGCTCATCAAGAAACAAGACCAGAGGATCCGTCACCAACTCCATGGCGAGGTTCACCCGTTTACGCTGGCCACCCGACAAGGTCTTTTTCGCTGGTGATCCAATCAAGGTGTCCCGTATCCGCGCATCCAACCCCAACACATTGCAAACCTCGACAATTTTATGCCTAATCTGGGAGTCCGACACAGAGTTCGGCACCCGGAAACGGGTCGAATAGTACAACGACTCCGCAACCGTCAACTCGCCGTATAGCAAGTCATCCTGAGGCACATACCCCGAATGGCTGGCCGAAGCAACATCTCCGGCACGGATCTCCACCCCGTCATATTTTACACTCCCCCGGCTGGCTGAAGTAATCCCGGCCAGGACATTGAGAAAGGTTGTCTTTCCACTCCCTGATGGCCCCATCAAGGCTACCAACTCACCAGGCATCATCGACACCGAAATATCTTGTAACAAGTGCCGGGGTTCACCTGTTGTCCGGTCTTTGACCGTAAAAAACAAGGATTCGGATTGGATGGTAAACCCCTTGCGCTGCCGGCCAATCATCATCTGTTGGGGTGAAAACGTCAGTGACACCGACTCCGACTCCAGCTCAATGACATCTCCCGATGATGGATACACCCCTGAAGCCCCAATCGCTTGCCCCCGGATGGTAGCGCCTCCAACCATGTCCCTGACGACCCAGCCATTTTCATAAACAACCAGCAAATGCTCGGGAGCGATACCCAGCACAGGCAAACAAACATCCGCCATAGGTGAACTCCCGATCCGAATCGCACCAGGGGCAAACACTTTCACTCCCCCCAGGGTCAAGGATGCCCGCAATTGAAAGCCACTCGACCGCCACTCTTCGAAATGCCGGATCAGGACCCCGCCGGGAACCGGAAAGTCCTCCGAGAAATACACCAAGTCCATCTCATGCAGCGGCGCTTCATGAATAACGTGCTCCATGCTTCCGATCCCGGTACCATTCGAACTACCCAAGTCACGGATCCCCAAACCTCCGGAGGGAAGCATCAATAACTCCGCATGCCGCCGGGAAATAAAATAATTATTGATCACCAGATCGCAAGTAGGAGACCTGCCAATAACAAAGGAACGGTTCACGAGGATTTAGGGGGTAAGGGATACAACTAAGAAACAAATGCATCCAGGTCATAGACCGAGAAACGTCCGCCGGGTGCCAGATTTCATACCGGCTTTTTTTCTGACATCCTTTTGAGAATACGACTTGGTAAGCATATCCGCGAGGAAGGTATTCTTTTTACTAATGCGATCCACATTTCCAACCTTCCTGATGTCGGTGATCCGGCTAAAGATCGCCCACTTGATCTTACTCGCAGGCACCGATTTTTCTCCATACCCTTGCTTCTGGTTGCTCGACCAGAATTTTACCCAGTGAGCTCCATCTTTACGAAAGCTTCCGAGATAAATCACCGAATGGCCAAATTCCTTTTTGCCAATTTCATCCGTCCAAAAAATCTTCATAAAATCACCCGGCTTTGCCCCCTGATACGATTCAAAGTTTTTGCCGATCCCGGTTTCATGAAAAAACACCGCCGTGCCCGGTCCGTTGGCATTCCACCTCCCCCAGACTCCGACACCATCTTGCTGACCTCTAGCAAGCAACGCAATGGCGTCCGACTGGGACAATTTCAAATACCCCTTCCGCTCGGCCTCTTTCACGGCATAAAGAAAGGCCAGATATGTCGCACCCGAGCAATAGCTTGGAACCGCATGCCGTGCATTCACCACCAACTGATTATCGCGGTAAACCATGGAATACCGAATCCCCATCGCAGCACGACGACTCGTCTCGTACCCCCCTCCTTTGGGCATTTTACGAATCCCTTGGAGCACCAGCTGATTGAAATTCGGCTTAACGATTTGGGCCCCCATTCGCTCACGTTGAGGTATATCCTTTGCTGGATCAGCATGCACTCCAGCACTGGCGATCACAACGAAACATACACAAGCCAACGATCTATATTTTTTCCATTTTTCCATACTTACAATCCTTTCAAATCATTTCGGGTCCGCTTCACCCCCTGCTCCCAACTCGTAATCTTCCAATCGCCAGATTTTTTTTCAATCGTCACCGTGTCATAGGCTTTACCTTTGGCCCGCTTACCACTGTAGTTCGAATAGCTATAATCGTATCCAAAGTATAGCTTCACCCGGGTATTGGATGGGTTCAAGGATTCATAACTGGTCTTCCCGTGAGACTTATATGACCGGTTAGGCCAGCGTTTCATGTTAGCTGAAAAACTTTGCATCACCTCACGCTTCGAGGCCTTTCGACCTTTGATGTATTCAAAGTTGACATAGTTATCGTATAGTCCCACCACCACATTGACATCATTACTGGAAAGACGGCGGTAATAATCATTCACAAAGGAAACCAGCTCCTTTTTCAGGTTAGCTTCCCTGTTGTTTTCCTCCAACTCAGCTTGCTTTTTCGCGTCGGCTTCCCGCTGTCTGGCAATCTGCCGGTCTCTTGCCTCTTGATCCCTACGCATTTGGTCGGCATCTGCCTTGTCCTTATTGATTCGAGCTTGCCGTGTTGCGTCATCCTCTGACAAGCGAATCACGCCAAGATCAATTACCTGCCCCTTGCTCTTGACCGTCACCACCCGTTCTTCACTTTCTCGTCCCGGGGATGTAATCCGAAGGCTATGCCTCCCGACACCCTTGAGTGCATACCGTCCACCTTTCGGGCTCAGCTTTTCACCATCCACATACACTGTTACCGACGATGGAGTAGATTGAAACATCACCATGGCGGGGCACGAGCGCATCTCACGTTCACGCAACTCTCGAAGATCAGCCAACTTCAAGCGCTGTTGATGAGGTAAATTCTTTCGGTCCAATCCCCGGATCATTTTTTCCGCCTGATCATACTCCCCGAGCTTGATCGCCACCTCGAGATCCGTTAGCTGATCCTGACCATCATCAAACACCGGCTGTTCTTTTTTAACGGTCTCCCCCTTGGAGCCTTTATCCGCTTCCTTCTCTCCTTGAGCGAGGCCCCCATCACGGTTCAAGTACCAGAACGTCCCTCCGGCAACGGTCATCGCAAGCAGCAACATCGCAACCGCCAAGAACACTAGCTTCTTACTTCCCCCAGAGGATGCAGGCTGGGGCATCGGCGGAATTGCTGTCGGCCGCGAAGTGTGTATATGACTCGGAGAATCAGATAAAGCTAACATACTCAACCAGGCATCTACCGACTGCGGACGTTGGGCTTCACCCATCTGCAAAGCCTGATCAATACCACTCAAAAATGCCGGAGGAAACCCAGCTGGTTGCAATTGGCACAATGGAACCAGCGGGTCGGGTTGCTGATTGCGAAACGCATCATTCCGCTCACTTGCGGGAGCCGGTTTTTTACCGGTAATCATGTGATAAACACATGCCGCCATACTGTAAATATCGCTCCACGCCCCTTGATACTTTGCATCCGTTGAGTATTGCTCGATCGGTGCATACCCGGGGGTAATGATACTCGTAACATCCAGACTCTTTCCACCGACCTGCTGTCGGGCAGCCCCAAAATCGATTAAGATCGGTGTTCCATGTTGCGTGATATAAATATTCTCAGGTTTGATATCGCGGTGCAAAACTCCCGCCAGATGAACCACTCTCAAGCCATCCAGCAATGGGAGTAAAATGGGAACCAAATCCTGATAAGCATACGATCCTCTTTTTCGCATCACATGCCGAAGGTCCTCTCCTTCAATAAAGGGCATCACCATGTAAGCCGTTCCATTTTGACGAAAAAACCTGAGCACCCGCACAATATTTGGATGCTCAAATCCAGCAATCGTCCGAGCCTCCTTGATAAACGAATCAATGGCCCATTCATAATCATCCCGCAATGACTCCGTTTGAGCCATCACCGTGTTGCCGTCGACACGTGTAGCGATTCCATCGGGCAGTAGCTCTTTAATGGCCACACGCTTTTGCAAACGCTGGTCTTCGCCGGAATAAGTAATGGCGAAGCCGCCCTTACCTAACACCCCGTCGATCCGGTATTCTTCAAGCTGGACTCCTACTTCAAGACACAGCGCATTTTGCTCAGTCACCATCAGACAGACCGTGGCAGAGCCCCCTTGCCAGTGTCAAGAAGCAATCCCGTCACCTCGGATCAGGGAGAACAAACATCAGCCCCTCGAGTCGCACACCTCTGCGCACACCTGCAGTAGGACAGGTTTCCCAACCTGTCGGCAAGCGTTGGAAGAACACATCCCAAGCGCGCCTCCCCTACCAGCCGACCGATTAGAAATCGGTCCCACTCTCTTCCTCGACTCACGTCACACGACAGAGCAACCCTACACACATCAGCAAGCCAAAAGCCGTGCACCTCTACGCACACCCACAGTAGGACAGGTTTCCCAACCTGTCGGCAAGCTTTGGAAGAACACATCCCAAGCGCACATCCCCTACCAGCCGACCGATTAGAAATCGGTCCTACTCTCTTCCTCTACTCACGTCACACGACAGAGCACCCCTACACACATCAGCAAGCCAAAAGCCGTGCACCTCTGCGCACACCCACAGTAGGACAGGTTTCCCAACCTGTCGGCAAGCTTTGGGAGAACACATCCCAAGCGCACATCCCCTACCAGCCGACCGATTAGAAATCGGTCCTACTCTCTTCCTCGACTCACGTCACACGACAGAGCAACCCTACACACATCAGCAAGCCAAAAGCCGTGCACCTCTGCGCACATCCGCAGTAGGACAGGTTTCCCAACCTGTCGGCAAGCTTTGGGAGAACACATCCCAAGCGCACATCCCCTACCAGCCGACCGATTAGAAATCGGTCCTACTCTCTTCCTCTACTCACGTCACACGACAGAGCACCCCTACACACATCAGCAAGCCAAAAGCCGCGCACCTCTGCGCACACCCACAGTAGGACAGGTTTCCCAACCTGTCGGCAAGCTTTGGAAGAACACATCCCAAGCGCGCATCCCCTACCAGCCGACCGATTAGAAATCGGTCCTACTCTCCCCCTGCTCCCGCCACATCCCACACCACTGGACGTACGGTTCCGTATCACGGCGGTTCATCTTAGGACTGTCTGATCAATGAACTTTGCTTCTGATTGCAGATCCACCAATCCGAGGGAGTCAAAGTATTCCCTCTTGAAGGCCCGATCCATGATTCCGCTCCGCAAGTATTGCCCGATGAGTTTAAACAAAACGGTATCGTTTACTCTCGCTCGCAGAGCTCTGCATCAGGATATCATGATTGACCACATCGAAAAACTTTTCGAGATCAAGGTCAAGGACCCGCCGTTTGCCTTCATGCTGGCAGCTTTGTGCTTTTCGCACCGCTTGCCTTCCGCTAGCGCTTCTCTCTGCCGAGCCCGCAGGGGACTTGCCCCTCCAAGTCGGTGCGCCCTGCCGGGCACACACAAAAAAAACGCCCCGGGAGTTGGAGGCTCCCGGGGCCGTGACTTTCAACTCCTCCACGCTGATACTGTGATCGAAGTCGACAACTGCAACGGTTGTGTTCACTTAGTGAGGCCGTAATATACGGATCATCAGACTAAATGAACAGCTAAATTTTTAATATTTTTCAATTTACAGCTCAAAATCGACACCACGAGCCCAACATCGCCAATTATTTTAAAAAGAACGCGACATCACACGCCTCATCTTTTTATTCATCGCTCAAGCGCTGATTCATATCCATCGCTGGATTTTCCTCACAACTTTCACCCACGATGATTGCGGGGACACCGGCAACCGTCTTATGCGCAGGAACATCCTCAAGAACCACACTTCCCGCCCCAATCTTCGCACACTCTCCGATGGTCACTCGCCCAAGAATTTTCGACCCCGCTCCAATCAAGACACCGGAGCACACAATGGGATGGCGGTTTCCGACCTCATTCCCGGTTCCTCCCAGCGTCACTTCATGTAAAATCGACACGTTATCATGAATAATCGCCGTTTCCCCTACCACCACACTGGTGGCGTGGTCCAACAAAATGCCACATCCGATGGTTGCCCCTGGATGGATATCCACTCCGAAAATCTCACTCACCACGCTCTGGAAATACAAGGCCAGTGCCTTTCGACCATCAAGCCACAATTGATGCGACACCCGGTATGCTGTGATGGCCAAAAAACCTTTATAGAAGAGTAAGGGTTCGAGTGCTGATTGGCATGCAGGATCCCGCTCATAGATCGCCTGCAAGTCCCAGGCTGCACTCTGGACCAATTGCTCATTGGTATCGAGGATCCCAAACAATAATGGCTCCAGCTCAGCTCGTAGCATATCTTCCCGGGACAACCTACGAGCCAAACGTGCGGCTAAACTTTCGGTCAAACTCTCCCGACTGAGAATCACATCCTCGAGCAAATGGTGCAAATGGGACTCCTCTTCAGAGATCTCACTGGCCGCTTGCCGAACACCATCCCAAATCAAGGCCAGCTCTGCCCGGTTCTCTTCGAGGGTGCGGGCTGTATGACAGAGATTGGCGTGCTTGTCACTGGCTTGTAATTGGCTTTCGTGTTGCATTGCGTCTTGTGAGGATTTCCCAGAAACTAGAATATGCATGCCGAGCGATGGTTCAACTCGCCCGGCATCATGACGGCCACACTCTTACACGACTAGACGAACTAGCGCAACGTGAAGACGTGTCAGCCAATTTTTTAGTTCAAATCCTCAACGACTTGAAACGTGATGGTCTGATCGAAAGCAAACGTGGCAAAGCCGGTGGCTATCTACTCGCCCGCGCCCCTCGCGAGATTTCCCTGTTCGAAATCACTCAGGCCGTGGAGTCCGGGTTACTCCGACTCAACATTGCCGTGGAAGGCGAATCGGGAAGTGCCGTCAAGGCTGCTTGGGATCAAGCGTCCCAAGCACTAACAAAAGAGCTTAAATCCATCACGCTCGACACCTTGGGAACCCAATCTCCCATGTTCTATATTTAATTGAGGCTAGGAATCCCCTGCCTGCAATTATAGACAAACCACCCACCCGGCACTTTCCCGTATTTCGCTCTCGCCTGAAGATGATTATCCGCTATCTTCGGACATCATGGACGAATTCCTGTCGCTCTGCAAAGACCCGTTCCTCGCCTTGGTCGCCGGCCTCATTGTCGGCATTCTTTTTTCGGCAATCAAACTGCCGATCCCGGCCCCACCCGCCCTGCCCGGGGTGCTCGGAATCGTCGGTATCTACCTCGGAGGACTGATCTGGAAGTCCCTCAGTTCCTGAGTAACCATGAGTCCTCCCGCTATCATGCTCCCACAGGAAATCATACGCAAAAAACGAGACCAAGAGACACTGACTCCGGCCGAAATTGAAAGCTTTGTTGATGGGGTCACCAGCGCAAAGGTCACCGATAGTCAGATTGCAGCCTTTGCCATGGCCGTCTACTTCAACGGCATGAACCGGCGTGAAGCAACCGCTCTCACCCTCGCCATGCGAGACAGCGGAGAGGTGCTCGACTGGAAGCAACAAGATCTCCCTGGTCCCATCGTGGACAAACATTCAACCGGAGGCGTTGGCGATGGAACCTCCATCATGTTAGGACCGATGTTAGCCGCCTGCGGAGCCTTCGTCCCCATGATCTCAGGTAGAGGCCTCGGCCACACCGGCGGAACCCTCGACAAACTCCAATCAATCCCCGGCTACCATGTCACCCCCGACAAGGAAACCTTCCGCAGGGTCGTCTCCCAATGCGGTGTCGCCATCATTGGTCAAACCGCTGAACTCGCTCCCGCCGACCGCAGAATATACGCCGTTCGAGATGTCACCGCCACGGTCGAATCCATCCCCCTGATTACAGCCTCCATTCTGTCAAAAAAATTAGCCGAAGGAATCGACTGCCTGGTGATGGACGTTAAATCCGGAAACGGTGCTTTCATGAAAGACCATCTGCAATCTGAGACTCTGGCCAAACACATCACCAGCGTCGCCAATGCAGCGGGAGTCAAAACCTCGGCTCTGGTCACCGACATGAACCAATGCCTCGGCGACAACGCAGGCAATGCTCTCGAAATCCGAGAAGCCATCCATTTCCTAACAGGCCAACATCAAAACCCGCGACTCAAGAAGGTCATCATGGCCCTGGGATCGGAACTGCTTCAACTTAGTGGACTGGCCCCAAACAACGAGAATGCCCAACAGCAACTCGAACAGGCATTGCAATGCGGAGCCGCCGCCGAGACCTTCGCTAATATGTGTCAGCAACTGGGAGCTCCGGGAGACCTCCTTGAGCGCCACACGAGCTACCTCCCATCAGCTCCAGTCATCCGCCCGATTTTCGCCAAACATCCCGGTGTGATTACCTCCATCGACACCCGCCAACTCGGACTCAGCATCGTCGGGCTAGGAGGAGGAAGGTCCCGCCCGCAAGACCAGATCAACCCCGCCGTGGGACTCTCCGACATCATCCAACCAGGACAAGTCACGGACTCCCCGCTGGCAACCATCCACGCCCAAACAGAAGACGACTGGCAACAGGCGGCTAAACAAATCCAACAGGCCATCACCATTGGCCAACAGCCACCATCTCCCCAGCCAGTGATACTCAACACCATCGCTTCAGGCTAACTCATCACTCGCCATGTCCCGTGTCATCCTTCTTGTTCTCGATTCACTAGGTATTGGAGCCTCCTCTGATGCCGAGGAGTTCGGTGATGCCGGAGCGGACACTCTGGGACACATTGCCGAGCGATGCCTTGAATCCGGGTCTCCACTTCACATCCCCCACCTTTGCCAACTCGGGTTAGCCCATGCCTATCAATTACACACAGGCCGGTTGCCAACGGGCATTCGTCCCGCCGTAGAACCCATCGGATCTTACGCTTGCGCCAGAGAGATTTCGTCCGGAAAAGACACGCCGAGCGGACACTGGGAAATGATGGGCGTGCCGGCACTTTGGGACTGGGGCTATTTCCCCTATCTCACAGACTCTTTCCCCCAATCAATTCTAGATCAGATCGTTGAAACAAGTGGCATTCCCGGCTATCTCGGCAACTGTCACGCCTCGGGAACGGACATCATCGCCCGACTCGGAGAAAAACACATCCAATCAGGAAAACCCATTTTTTATACTTCCGCAGACAGTGTCTTTCAAATCGCCTGCCACGAACAGAGCTTCGGCCTGGAAAACCTCTACCGACTCTGCATGCTTTGCCGGGAAATCCTCATGCCCCTCAAGATTGGCCGTGTGATCGCCCGCCCATTCATCGGTAACAGTGCATCCAACTTCGAACGGACAGGCAACCGCCACGACTACGCCATTGAACCACCCGCCCCCACCTTATTAACAAAACTCACCGAAGCCGGTGGACAGGTCACCGGCATCGGTAAAATAGCCGACATCTTTGCCCACACCGGTATCAGCCGTGAAGTCCGAGCCTCCGGACATCCGGCCCTCTGGCAAGCCACTCTGGCCGCCATGGATGCCACAGCCATGGCGACCAACCATCAACTGATCATGACCAACTTTGTCGACTTTGATGCTGTCTATGGTCACCGCAGGGATGTCATGGGCTACGGTCGGGCACTCGAAACCTTCGACCGGGAACTTCCCAAACTCTTGCGGCACTTGCAAGATGACGACCTACTCATCATCACCGCAGATCACGGCAATGATCCAAGCTGGAAAGGAACCGACCATACCCGTGAGAAGGTCCCGATTCTGACCTATCAAAAAACACAAAGCCAGGGGAGCAACCTCGGTCACCGATCCACATTTGCAGACATCGCTCAAACCCTGGCCCGACACTTTGACCTCCCGCCTTTCGAATACGGCACAGCTCTATTTACACCAACAAGCGCCCGATCATCATGACACCTCACATCAATGCCCAAGCCAACGATTTTGCCCCGACATGCCTGCTGCCCGGAGACCCACTCCGAGCGGAATACATCGCCAAAACCTTTCTGGATTCTCCAAAACTAGTCAGCTCAGTCCGTAACATGCTCGCCTTCACCGGCAGCTACCAAGGCACCCCTGTCTCCGTCATGGGCAGCGGAATGGGAATCCCCTCGATCTCCATTTATGCCAAAGAGCTCATCACAGAATACGGAGTCAACAACCTGATCCGGGTCGGCAGTTGCGGAGCGGTCAATCGCTCGGTGGCGATCCGGGACATCCTGATCGCCGTGGGAGCATGCACCGACTCGAAAGTGAACCGCCAACGCTTCCAAGATCATGATTTTTCTGCCATCGCTGATTATAGTCTACTCAAAGCCGCAAACGATGCGGCGGGGCAACTGAATCTCCCGGTACGCAATGGCAACCTATTTTCAGCGGACCTCTTCTACACGCCCAATTCAGGAATGTTCGATACCATGGAGTCCATGGGCGTGCTTGCCGTAGAAATGGAAGCCGCCGGGCTATATGGTGTGGCGGCCGAGTTTGGAGCAAAAGCCCTGGCCATCTGCACCGTTTCCGACCACATCCGTACTGGGGAGGCCACCACGGCAGAGGAACGGCAGTCCAGCTTCGAAGAAATGATGAAGCTCGCGCTTGAAACAAGCAAATCCATAGAAGCCGACACCTCGAAATAACAAGACCATGACCGATGATCAGCTTTTTGAATGCGCCAGGCAGGCCCGAGAACGAGCCTACGCCCCCTACTCCGGCTTCTTCGTTGGAGCCGCACTGCTCACCATGACCGGTGAGGTTTTCAGCGGATGCAATATTGAAAATGCCTCATACGGACTAAGCCAATGCGCGGAACGGGTAGCCTTAGGGAACGCAATCGCCCATGGATCGCGTCAGTTCCAAACTCTCGCACTTTGCCTGCAAGGCGATGGCAGCCCTTGCGGAGCATGCCGCCAAGCACTCAACGAATTCGCCCCGGAGCTCACGGTTCTGATTGGAGGCCCTAATGGGAATATCAGGCAACGGCTCTGCTTAAACGAGCTCCTCCCCAACGCCTTTGGCCCGCAAAACCTGAAAACATCATCACTCCCAGAACCTCGCAATCATTGATTCGATCTAATTTGGGGGATTATTCCCTTTTACCCCGAGGAGATTTCGCCTATTTCCCCTGCAGCGAAACTTATCCCTATGCGCGTCTTTTACATTCTGTTCCGCAAGGAATTCAAAAATTACTTCCTTACCCCCTTTGGTTGGGTGGTTTTGGCTCTGGTGCTCTTCATGCAAGGACTCTCCATGTCCAGCGCCATGGAACAAATGAAGGATGCTCCCATGCTGGATAACTTCCTGCTGGTCAGCTTGAAAACCCCCAACTTCTGGTTCTATTTCCTCTTTATTTTCCCTCTCCTGACCATGCGTCTATTCGCAGACGAAGCAAAAACCGGAACCCTCGAAACACTCATGACGGCTCCGGTGACCACCACCCAGGTTGTTTTTTCAAAATACCTCGCTGCCTTTTGTTTCTACGCCCTGCTCTGGCTCCCGCTCTTACTGCATTTGAAAATCTTCGCTCTGGTCACAGGCCAACCGGCACCAGTGGAAACCGGTCACATTCTGGGAACCTACAGCATCCTCCTACTAATGGGCGCCTTTTTCCTCGCGATTGGCTGCTTTGCCTCCACCCTGACCTCTAGTCAAATTGTTGCCGGCATCATCACAATTGCTTTTCTGGTGATTCTGTTTTTTCTCGGATTCATTCCCTATTACACTGGTGAAGGGTTCAAGGCCAACGTCCTCTTCCAATACGTATCCATCCAAGAACATCTGATCAATTTTGCCAAAGGACTCGTGGATACCCGACCGATCGTCTACTACCTGAGTATGGCCGGCTTGTTCTTATTCCTCACTCACATGACACTGGATTTCCGCCGCTGGAAAGTCTGATTCGTCCAACCCTTTTGCTCACCAGCCATGCCTAAAGCCAACAAGGAGTCTTCATCCAGCTCATCAAAGAAGACCAAAACATCTCGCCCTACCCGCCCGATCCGGCGTGCCGGACAGTCACTCACCGTCATCATCCAACTGGTCCTGATCCTGATCGCCGTCGGAGCAGCCAACTATCTTAGCTGTGCCCGCCACAAGCGCATCGACCTGACCGAAAACGAGACCTTTACGCTGTCCGACCATACCGACAAGTTGATCACCGGATCAGCGATCCAAAAACGAACCTCGCCCATCAGGGTCATCGCAGTGATCCGGCGTAGTTCGCCTCACTATTCGCGAATGTACAACCTGCTGGATGCCTACAAAGGAACCGCTGGTAAATCCATTGATCTCGAGTTTGTTGATCCGGCGCGCCAAACTGACCGCACCTTGGAAATCGCCAACACCTACAAGCAACCATACATCGATGATATGATCATCATCGACGGCCGTCCCCAAACAAAAACGACGCCGGAAACAACACCGGAAACAACAAATAGCAACGCGGGACCAAGCGACAACTTTGCCGCCCATATCCGGACAATTAAAGTCAAGGACCTCTATATCGAGGAAGTCGACCAGTTCAAGCAACGCTATATTGCAGCGTGGCAAGACGAAGACATCGTCTCCTCAGCGATCCTCGGCGCCATCGAAGGCAACCCACGCCGGATGTATTTTGCCACGGATAAAAGCAATCTGGAAGCCACAGATGGAGCTCCAGCCTGGCAAATTCTCGCAAACATGCTCTGGCAACAAAACATCCTGCTCACGCCACTGCGACTCGCTGACATCCAGCGGATCCCGGACGACGCAGAAGGTTTCGCCCTCATTGCCCCCCAGTATGACCTCGATGAGCGGGAACTCGAAATCCTGAATGAATACTGGGACCGCCCCCAATCGTCACTGCTCGTGACGCTGGATCCGAACATTAAACTCAACAACCTGAGAATCTTCCTTCGAAACTACGGAATTACACCGAGAAATGACCGGATCATTCAGGTGAAGAACAAACAAACGCTGTCCAATGTCAGGGCGATCTTCACCCGCGGTCCGAAAATCAACATCGACCTCGGGGGTAAATCTACCGTCTTCGACGGCTCGACCTGCAGCTTGGAAGTCAGAGAGAACGATGATCAACTGACCAACCGGCGGATCACCCCCATTTCACTGATCCAAGCAACCGAAGGCTGGTGGGGAGAAACGCGATACACCGAAGAATCTCCACAATTCAATAAAGAGGAAGACAACGAAGCCCCACTCTACCTCTCCGCAGCTGTAATCCGCGGTCAGGCAACGTCCGACGCCACGATCAATCTGGTTTCCAAAATGGTGGTCATCGCCAATACCGACTTTCTGGCGAAAAAGAACACCCGCCCCGAACAAGCTGACTTTGTCAAATCGAGCACCAACTGGCTGATCGGGCGGGAAGAACTCATCGGCATCGGACCTCGCAAACTCTACCGTCACAAAATCACCCTGCTGAACTCCCATAACACCTTTATTAACAGGCTTCTCCTGATTTTCCTTCCAGCACTCGCCATCCTCATCTCGCTCGTTGTCTGGAACATGCGGCGGGCCTAATCCCCCCCCACCGGCTAGATCTCTGACCTATGCGTTACCTTTCCACCATCTTGCTTGCCTTGCTCTCCGTCACGCTGCTGACGCTGGCACTCGTGCATACTGACGGCAAGTACCGAGACGCCATCTTTGGAACTCCAGCAGCTGAACCCGGAAAAAAACTCTTCGATGTCGAATCCCTGAATCAGGTTCGCCGCATCACACTCACCGACAGCGAGGGCAAAAAAGCGACATTTCAAAGCGAAGGCAATATCTGGATCGCCCAGGAACCCTGGAACGACCGCGCTGACATGCTCTTCATCCGCACGCTCTTCCAATTCACTGCCAGCCTCGAAGTCCAGGAAGTCATCCCCCGCAAGGACCTTGAACTCCGCGACTTCGGCTTACGCAAAGGAAACACCCGGGTCAGCATGTATGACGCCAAGGGAGAAAACATTTGTGACTACCGCATCGGCCGCCAAGCAGCTTGGAAAGTTCCAGTTGAAGATGGTAAAAGCACCATGGGAACCTCCTTCATCCGCCTCGCCGACAAGGATCTCAAGCACAATATCTACCTGTGCTCATCACCGGTGAATAACATTCAAAACCTGTTTAACAACCAATTCGAACGCTTCCGGGACCACCACCCGTTTTATTTCAGCCACCAGTTTCTCGATAAGACCCGCATTCAAAATGATGAAGGAGAAGTCGTAATCTCGCGCGAAACCTTGCGCTCACCATGGAGGATCACCAAGCCTCTGGACCTTCGTGTAGATCCCACTGCCCTCGCCGACCTTTTCACCAACCTCGCGCGACTCAGGGCCGTCAAGGTAGAGGACAGAGCCAACGTCACCTTACCCACGGCCGAACAAAGTGACGCCCACTCCCGCGAAATTGCCATCCACTCAGACGGAATGGACGAGGACTTCGTCCTGCGCGTCTATCTCCCGGAAAAAGAAGGGGAAACGGTCGCTCTGGCGACAGTAAGTAATCGGCCCGACACCGTCTTTCATTTACCGATGACTTCAAATGACCCGGGAATCATCTCCCTGAGCCAATTCCAAACGGGGGTCAATGACCTGAGGTCAAAAACCATGACCCACCTGAACGGCCCTCAACTCGAAAAAATCATCATCAAACCGCAGGGAAGTTTACCCACCCTGCTGGCCCGTACCACCAAAACCACCTGGCAGGTTCTCCGCAAAAATGGATACGAAGCGGCCAACCAAAATGCTGTGATCTCGCTTATGACCGCAGTCACCCGGGATAAAATCGAAAAATTTGTAACCGATGCTGCCAGCGACCTCAGCCCCTACGGCTTGGACTACCCATTCCTTCAACTGGCATTCATCAGCTTTGGTGGAGAATCACTGGCTCTCGCATTCGGCCGCGAACCCAATGGAGAAAACATCTACGCCCACCTGATCGGCAAACCCAACATCTGGCAAATCAGCCCGGAAACACTCGGCAAAATTGCCGTCCACCCATGGCAATGGAAAACATCCCACGTCTGGCATATCCCCAAAGTGGATATCGAACAGATTACCATCCATCAAAATGACAGCCAACCCGTCAACTTGAAATACGCGTTCTTCTCAGAGCAATGGTCTGCAACACGAGGCAAGACCGGAGAAGAAACGGATGTCACCGCCGAACTCAACCCACACCGGGCAAACAACCTGCTCAACAGCCTGGAATCCATGGAAGCACAACGCTGGATCGGCCCCATGCATCCGCAAGCACTAAAAGCACTGCAAACGCCGGATATAAGCATCAGTATCAAAATCAAACGCGTCGATGACGAAGGAAACGACCTCCCTCCGATCACGAAAACACTTCGAATCGCAAACACCCCGGGAAATATCATTACCTTCGCCAAGGTTGACACCAACCCCAAGAGCCCCGATGCTTCCGACGAAGATAGCTACTTCTTACTCAACCCTGACACCGCGGCAAAACTCAAGGTCAACCTCTTCGAGTAATCCAAGTCAGCCCAACTTGAGGCTCACCTGCGCATCTTCCCTACAGCCATGGCTTTTTCCCCCGATACATTACGTGCCGATTTCCCCATTCTGAATCAGGAAATCAATGGAGCACCACTCGTCTACCTCGACAACGCGGCAACCACCCAGACGCCTCTGGCCGTAGTCGAAGCCTCAGCTCGCTACTACGCATCCATCAATGCCAATATTCACCGTGCTGCCCACAAGCTGGCCCGCGAAGCAACCATCGCCCACGAAGCGGCCCGCCGTACGGTTTCCACTCACCTGAACGCAGCCCACGACCACGAGATCATTTTCACCTCGGGGACCACAGACGCCATCAACCTGGTCTCCAATACGCTGGCGCTCTCCGGCCGCATCGGCAATCAAGATAGCATCATCATCTCTGGCCTGGAACACCACTCCAACATTGTCCCATGGCAAATGCTCTGCGAACGAACCGGAGCCCAACTCAAAGTCATTCCGGTGCTCGACGACGGAACCCTCGACCTCGAAGCCTATCAGCAACTTCTGGACGACTCGGTCAAACTGCTGGCGGTCAACCACGTCTCCAATGCTCTGGGAACCATCAACCCGGTTCAATCCATGATCCGTCAGGCGAAACAGGTCGGAGCTCTGGTTTTGATCGACGGCGCCCAATCCGCCCCTCATCTGAATATTGACGTCCAGGATCTCGACTGCGACTTCTACGCTTTTTCGGGCCACAAGATCTACGGGCCCACGGGCATCGGTATCCTTTACGGCAAAGAGAACATTCTCAACGAGCTCCCACCATGGCGAGGAGGCGGAGAAATGATCAAGGAGGTCACCTTCGAACACACCACTTACAACGACCTCCCATTCAAATACGAAGCCGGCACTCCGGACATCGAAGGTGCCATCGCCCTGGCGGCGGCCATCGATTACATGAACAAGCTGGGGATGGATCATATTGCCGCGCATGAACGATCTCTCCAGGAGCTGGCAACTGCCGCTCTTCAGGAACTACCCGGGATGCAATTCTACGGAACGGCGGCAAACAAAGCCGCTGTTATATCCTTCGGGATCGAGGGGATCCACCCCTATGATCTGGGAGCCTTGATTGATCAAATGGGTGTGGCTGTCCGCACCGGCCACCACTGCACCCAGCCACTGATGGCCCGCTTCGGTATCCCAGGCACCGTCAGGGCATCCTTCGCCGCGTATAATACGGAAGAGGAAGTGACACGACTCGTGCAGGCTGTCAAAAAGGCCTCCATGATGCTCTCATAGAGGCGAGGAGACAAGGCAGCTGGCCAACTTGACAAGGCCATGGAGCTCTAATACCAAGTAGAAAAAACAGACGGGACGATAGCCGAGATGAATGAGTTCTTTGGTAAGGCGCGACGGCCACGCTTTTGCAGACCCAACGAAGTCAGCCCCCCACCATACGCGATCATCAAAAAAGGGCCACCCCATCGGGTGACCCTTTTTCATTAATCTTTAATCATGCCCCAGTTTATACCATTCTCTCGGTTATTTTATCGGAATGGACAAATCGTTGTCACACCTTGAACTCAAAGCCAAACAAACACCGCCATTCCGACAAACGAACCACTCAAATGGTATTAGCTGCCTGCTGGCTTGGACTCATACTGGAGGAATTTCTTATACTCAGGAGTCAGAGGCTTCATGGCATCGAATCCGGCTTGCTCATAAAGTTTCACGAGAGCGTTGGCTTCGAGCAATCGCTGATAACCTCCTTTTGACTTATTCTCGTCTTCGGTTTGCCACAAATCCATGGCCAACTTCACTTCTGGATCCGTTGCATAAATGCGCAAGGTATTGTTGGCGGCTTCAATCACCAACTCCATGGAAGCAGTGAAATCAGCACTCAACACACGGTTGTAGGTATTCAGGGCCTCGGACATCCGCTTCGGATCCTTTTTCGCCAACTGCTCAAGTGCCAAGCCATGACAATAGGAAATTTGAGCCCGTTGCGAACCGGAAACCTTACGCTTACTCCAAGCTTGGGCAAGGCGATCAAGGCGTTCCCAGCTCTTCAGTCGCACAGCCTCCCAAAAAGCATTCACTTCGAGTTGCTGAATTTGGTTTTCCCGGACCAAGGCCTTACTCATGAACTGACCTTGCTCATTATTCAACTCGTCGAGCTTGAACTGGCGGCGGCTACACTCCAATGAATAGAAACCAGCCAATGTTGCAAAGTTTCCGGGAGCTGTGTCAATCGCCCGGAAGGCTTTGGCGCAGGCCTGGAATTTGACTTTGGCTTCGGCGTATTTACGGGCTTGATAAAGCTCCATGGCTTCTTTGAAGATCGGCGGAGTGTAGAAATACACGCCATCGAGCTTGTTCATTCTGACATCAACACGGTTGAGGTCACGCTCATTCATCTTATAGCGAAACGTTTCGTTTTTATACAGTAAGATGATCACGTCATCGTGGGAGCCG
The DNA here is from genome assembly GCF_013391475.1 of Oceaniferula marina. Taxonomy (NCBI): domain Bacteria; kingdom Pseudomonadati; phylum Verrucomicrobiota; class Verrucomicrobiia; order Verrucomicrobiales; family Verrucomicrobiaceae; genus Oceaniferula; species Oceaniferula marina. The sequence goes on from NZ_JACBAZ010000008.1 coordinate 70,767, forward strand.
TTGGCATGCATCAACCGGGCTTTCGCATTCGCATCCGCTGCCGGTGCCATTGGGGCAATGGCAAAGAGCAGAGCTGAGGTAATCACAGTGCAAATTTTCATCATTTTAATAAGTGGTTGGATGTTTCGGTTCTTTCAATATTAGCGGCGGGTCCTCTCAGCTTTGAGTTCTTCGACCGTCTTCACCAGTCCGGAGCTTTCATACTCCTTCACCAATGCGGCAACTTCATCCCAAAGTGCTTTTTCCTCGTCGGTCACTTTCTTGTTTTCTTCGCGGATGCGGCGAGTCGAAGCAATATACTTCCAGCCGATTTCAGAGTAAGCAGCCTGGCGGTCATCAATGGTAAGCGGCTTGGCTTCATCACCCTTGCCAACCATGGCACCCTTCTTGAGGTCGCGATTCCACATGATCTCCATGACCCGCTTGACTGATGGAGCCGAGATCGTGAGGTAACCGGTGTAGCGGCTATAAACCATGCCATAGTATGCCAGGGCATCCTCGGTCATGTTGCGCTTATCAAAGGAAACGGCAAACAGGTAACTGACCATCGCGGCCTTTTTGTTGTGCTTTTCCTTGAGATACTGACGAGCACGCTCTTCACAGGCCTTCCAGTCACCCACCTTGGCATTGATTTCCACCAAACGGAACAGTGCTTTTTCCTGGGTAGCTTCATCATCCTTGGCCCGTTCATAGACTTCGGTGAGCTGCGTGATAGCTTTCTTATTGTCTTCGATACTATCGGAGTAGCCCAACACATCCGCAATTCCGAGACGGGCTTTAAACTGACCAAAGGTATCGTCACGGCTCAAGAGCTCCTCATAATATGGAACCGCAAGTTTTGGAGTCGATGTCTTCTCACGCAGGTTGTCACCGACTTTGAGCAAGACAAAGTTGGTAAGATCCTTGGGATTGAACTCGCTGCGCAGATCTTTGAACAAGGTCTGAATATCCTGCTCGTAGCGGCGGCGCTTGACGTCGTCCTTTTCCGCAATCGCTTTCTGGATCTCACTTTCATACACACCGATGGTGGCGATACGCAGAAGAGCCAGCACCCGCTTATTACTGATATCGATGCCTGGGAAGTTATAATAGAACTCCTTGAGCATTTCGGGGGTATTTCCCTGTTTTTCAAGGAACGCCTTGGAGTAAGCATTTACGCACTCTTCGAGGAACATCTGATTTTGCAGTCCGGCCAGATTACTAATCACGCCTTGAAGATTTTCGAGACCTTCGTCTTCGCGCCCCACAGCCTTCATCGCTGGCATGCCGTAAACCACCACCTGTGGTTTATACGGGGAACTAGGATACGTCGTCATGAACTTATCATAATGAGGCACGGCATCCTTGATCCGGGGGTTGGGCTTCTTGTCGATTTTTTCCTGACCGAGCATGCCGACCAGATAACTCAGAGCCTCACCCGCAACCAGACGGTTATTTCGCTTTTCGGCGACATCAATAGCCATCAGATAATATCTTTCGGCTTCGTCGCGCTTGGCAGTGGATTCGTAGATATTTCCCTTCATGTTGTAGGCCATATCGATGACCACACTCTGGCCAAACTCACTCTCCAGGCGTTCGATGATCGTAAGAGCCGGAGGATACTCACTCTCTGAGAAATGGCAGTTGGCACGATCATAGAGAGCATTGGGAAGATAAATATTTTTTACCGGCTCTGGGTATTTTTCCAAGAAAGCGTCCAGCAATTCGGCGGCCTTGTCCCAATATTGCAATCGGGTAAGGTTGGAACCCTGGAAATACTCCGAGTGCATCACAAACTTGCTCTCTGGATATTCTTTGACGTGTTGATCAAGGAAAGGCTGGGCTTCTTTGAAATTGCCAAGATAAAAATGGCTGCCCCCAAGAACAAACAAACAAATGTCATGCTGCTCGGTTCCCGGCTCAACCTTGTCAATCATGTAAGAGGAAACTTCGAGACTCTTTTTGTATTCCCCACCAAAGAACAGGCTGGAAAGCATCATCCGGCGAACACTCTCGCAATGGTCACTTTCAGGGAAATCCTTGAGGAAACGGCTACCGTATTCCTCGGTATCAAAAATTTCCCCAATCAAAGAGGAAACACGAACCAGATTGAACAGGTTATCCTCACGTTTCTTGCACTTCGGATAGTAAAACTCAAGCTGCTCAAGCACGCCATACACGCCACGCTGGTTTCCAGCATTGTCCTGAAGGTAAGCCATGGCCGTCAGCGTCTGGGCATCATGGGAAATCCCATCGGATTGACGCTTTTGAAGTTTGGCCTTACCGCTTTTCAGACGCTCAAGTTCGATAAGATTCAAGCCGTCCTTAATGCCTCGACGGCCTCCCAATTGGGCAACCCGGGCATCAATATCTTGAATCACATCATCTGACCCTGGAATCAGGGCATACAAACCAAAGGCAGCCTTGTACATCTTGGACTCCAATGCATTCCCTGCGAGTTTCAAGAGCACTGGAATATACTCAAGCATCTGGTACGGCTCGAGTGTGATATCCGCACGGTTCTTATTGAGGAAGTCCACCATGGCCTGCTCGTCATCATTCGCGATCACAGCCTGTGAAAGAGCAAGGAAAGCAGCAACAATACCACTGTCCGAGGTCTTCATGGTTTCCTTGTTTTTCAAGGCGGTCTCAAAATGACGAATGCCCTCGGCAATCTTTGGCTCATCCATCAGGAAATGACAAATGGCGAGGTTAATGTAAAAGCCTCCGGGTGTCGGTAGGATTTTATCGCGCTTCTCACGCTCCTTAAGGAACTTTTTGTAGAGGTCGATGGCTTTTTTGTATTCACCAATTCCCATGCTGGCTTCAGCCCAGCGCTGCAACGCAGCCTTATGAGCCGTATTGGTGGTTTGCGCCATGCCGGGAGCCCCGTTGGGAAACTTCTCGTAACACATCTTGAATGACTCGGTAGCCTTCTCAAACCATTTGGCGGCATCATCCTGATTGTTTCCACGCTTGGCAATGTTCGCGAGTTTAAGTTCGGTCAAGCCCTTACGGTAATAGATGACTCCGAACTTCGGGCCATACAACATGGGAGCGCGACCTCCGTAGTTTTTGACAATACGCTCAAACAGAGCTTGGCATTTGTCATATTGGCCTGCTTCCCAGGCTTTATTGGCATTGGACATCTGGGTGTTCAAGTCCTGAGCGTTTGCAGCCCCAAAGAGAGCAAACAACATCAGTGAACAGATAGCCAGATACCGGGTGAAGGAAGTGCGGCGTAACATCATATTCATCGTATGGAGTGATTAATGGTTTAATAAAAAGAAGTGTAAAATGGTAAAATTATCAGCGGTAATCGTGATGCGATAATTTCCCATGCCCGTCGTCCTTTAGAACGCACAGGCACGGCTATTCATTAGTAGGAAATAAACTCTCCAATCACAATCATGCAAGTGGAGAGTCTAGATAGGTTCAGTCGTTGACTTACGGGGTGTCGACCAAATCCGTGAAGGTAACGCTGTTGACTTTCGCACTGGCGAGACAGTTCAACACGTCAACCACACGCTGCTGGGCAGCTTCACCGTCGGCCCAAATCTGGACGATCGGCTCCTTGCCCCCTGCTCGGGCGGCATTGGCGTAGGAGTCGAGACGACCTTTAAGCTGCGGCAACTTGCGAACATTGGCATCCGAATCCAAAGCCTCTTGTTCGGCTCCGGTGTTGATGTAGATGGAGCCACTCTTGTCCACCTTAATGAACATGGGGGCCAGCTCCGGAGGTTCACTGGATGGTGCTGCCGCTGGCAGGGTCATCTTGAGATCCTGTTCGCGAGGTTGAATGGTTGTGGTTACCAGGAAGTAAATGAGCAAGAGGAAACAAACGTCAATCAATGACGAAATGTCCAATCCTGGTTCATCTTCTTCGAGATTGTCAGATACTTTTTTACGAGCCATGGGTAATGAAAAAGTGGGTTAAGTTAAAAGGCACTTACTTCTTATCGAATCCGTAAACTGAGAAGATCACGTTATCGACACCGGCACGAGCAGACGCACGAATCACCGTGCGAACATGCTTGAAGGACACCCCCTTGTCACCACGCAGGTGAATAATCGGAGTCAAGCCTTTGGCTTTTTCCTCGTCCTTTTTCTTTTTCACGTAATCCTCAATCGCCTCGGCATCGGGAAATTCGAGACTGGAGACTTCCGCGCGGAAGGTTCCGTCTGAGCGAACGTTGATCACAATCCGTCCTTTTCCGTCCTTGGCCTTTTTCGAATTCTCGGCCACCGGCGGATCCACCTCAGCATCCTGCTTCACCACAATCACCGTAGAGGCAACAATGAAGAAAATCAAAAGCAGGAATACCATGTCGATCATGGGTGACATGTCGACTTTTAACTCGTCGTCATCGGCACCGACGACTTTACGTAATTTGTTTGATGCCATTGTGTAAGATTCCTTTCGTGTTAGCTGTTTCTTGAATACCTGGATTTACATCCTCTTTTCGGCCTTTTCTGTCGTCCGCGCAGATCACAAAACCTGCGCGAACTGGTTCAGAAAAGTATGATGACTGGTGCTGGGTGCACCGAAGGATGTGGGATCCGGTATTAGCGGATTAAACGGCCACACCCTCTGGGATCTTAGCCAAATGTGCATCGCCATTCACGGTCTGAATGGAAGCATTAAGCAGTTCCTCTGCAGAATGGTGGCATTCGGCAACGAGGTTATTGAGTTTATTCTTGAAGAAGAAATAAGCAGTAAGGGACGGAATGGCGGTCACCAGTCCCCAAAGCGTGGTCAACAGGGCCACGGAAATGTCACCGGCCAGAGCGGAGGGGTCAGCGGATCCGTCTCCACTGGCCAAGGTTCCGAACGCGCCGACCATACCAAGCACGGTTCCAAACAGTCCCAACATGGGAGCCGTTTGAGCGATCAAGGAAATATAGTTGATCAAGGTCATGCTTTTGCGGTTTTCGTTGATCGTAAAATCTGCGATGGCGTCCTCAACGTAATCACGTCCGAGATCCTCAGGACGACGAGCGTCAACGTTAGGAAGCGCGTAAGCCATCATGCGACCGAGGTAGCTCGGGTGGGATGCACCAAGCTCAATCGCGGAACGCACACGACAGTTCATCATGTGATCCATCAGACCCGCTTTTAAATCATCCGGGCAGAACTTGGTTTTGCTCAAGTTCATAAAGTTAAAGACACAGAGTGCAATCAGGGCCAGAATAAGCAAACCAATGAGGATCATTGGCCAGCCACCGGCGATGACATACTTCTGCAAAAGGCTGTCCTCAGTTGCGGCGAACAAAGACGAGGTAGACATAAGTGCTGTGGAACCAGCGATGGCTACGGTCTTCAGGGATCGATAGGATTCGTATTTCATACTTTAGGTTAGGTGTGTTGGTTGGTGTTCGGTGTTGGAGGTATTGAAATCGGGGGTATCGGCGATGGGGGTATTGGCAATGGGGGTCATTCTGGGTATCCCGCTAAACGCCTTTGAAACATTTGTGAGTTCCCAGCATTTATTGGAATAATAACCAGCCATCCGTTTGGGACGACCTACGGTTGGAACGATTCTGCGAATTCTTTTCTTGGAGTAAAGGAGTAAATTCCAAAAATTAATAATTCTACATTCTTTAAAACTCCTTGCTTGACTCCCCTCCCCGAAAGCAGTAGGCATCGCCCCCGTGAGGAGCAAAGCTTCGTGTTTAAGGTCTACTCACAACTGCTAACTAACCAGAGGACCGCTTCACTAAACCCTCAAAATCAAGCAGTTACAACAGTGCAAAAATTGGGTTCATAGTACAATGGATAGTATAACGGCCTCCGAAGCCGTAGATCCAGGTTCGACTCCTGGTGGACCTACCATCTCTCAAGCAATCGCTTCGGAGCGATTTCTCCGGACGGCCTGGCTAACAAAGGGGCCTCCTGTCTTCAAACCCGCTCCCATCGGACCTCCCCGATCCAGCTAAGCGTCTTCAATTCCGTTCAATTTGGAATCAAACACGCTCCAGCATTCGAGAAAGCCGGAGGCAAAATCCTCAGGTCTGGCCCTCGCCCATTCGCGGACCCCTTCAATCGACATCCAGAGACCGGACTCCACCTCACTGCATGGGTACCGCAATGCCCCGTCATGCCGGGCAAGATAAAGACGGACATGCTCCCAGCCGGTGTGGGCACAGGCTGCGATGCGAGCAAACGCCTGCACCTCATCGGTCACAATCCCCAATTCCTCCTCCAATTCGCGAATCGCGGTCGCCTCATAAGCCTCCCCTGCATTTAAATGGCCGGCGGCACTCGAATCCCAAACCCCTGGATGCTTATCCTTTAATCGTGACCTCTTCTGCAAAAACAATTCTTTACGTTTATTAAAAACAAACATGTGGACGGCCCGGTGCATCAAGCCGTCACGGTGAACCACCTCCCGAGTCTCCTGACGAAGGACCTGGTCCTGCTCATCCACCACATCAAAAAGCTCGCTCCCCTCCTGAGCTTGGTCCTTCAATGGATGATCATCATAAATACGTGTCAAATCAACCCACTGGGTGAGACTCAACTCCTCGGCGCGGACCGTTTCCGCACAGCCCACCGCAGCAGCCGCTTCCTCCCAGCTCGCACTTTCCGGCATTTGTTTCCTCAGCTGCTTCCGCCTCTGGGAAAAACCACGTCGGATCAATTCATCAAACAAACGGGCATCATAGACGGGTAAATCATCGGCACGCGGCTCACAGACCATCACCGTAGAATCAATCAATGGTCGGGGAAAAAACGCCTGCGGAGGAATCGTTTTTACAGGTTTACTGTTCCATTCACTTTGCATTCTCAGAGAAAGCACCCCGTAAGCTTTGGTTCTGGGTTCTGCCACAATCCGATCAATAAACTCCTTCTGCAACATCAAGACTGCCCGGCAAACCGGCGAAGGACGCTTCATAAAGTTGCGCATAATCGCCCCTCCCGCGGAATAGGGTAAATTCCCCAGCAATTTAACCGGTTGATCTTTAAACAAGGACCTCACATCAAACCGGGCCCCGTCACAATGGTGAACGACAACCCGATCATTCCCTTCAAAACGTTTTTTAAGCCCCTCAGCCAATCGGGCATCAAATTCGACCAGGATCACCTTGTCTGCCAGCTCCACCACATGCTCGGTGAGAGCCCCCGTCCCGGGCCCAACCTCCACCACCGTATCGCCGGCTTCCACCTGCAGTTGGTCAACAATCCAGCGGGCGACATTTTCATCCACGAGAAAGTTTTGCCCCAACTTTTTCGAGGGAGTCACGCCCATTGCCTCCAATCGTTCTTTTATTTCCGTTTGATTCATCGTATAGCTTGCTTAAGCACCATCTCACCCCACCCACCTAAAAAAGCAACTTCCAACTTCCCCATGACCTTCGCTTCTTTGATCACCCTGACACGCATCGCCCTCGTTCCGGTCTTTGCGGTCTTTGCGGTGCTCTACAGCCAGAGTGTCCAGACTGGGGCTCCGGAAGAAACCCTACGCTGGCTGGCGATCATCACATTTATCGTCGCTGCGGCAAGCGACGGCTTGGATGGCTTTATCGCCCGCCATTTCAACCAATGCTCGGAATTCGGAGCGTTCATCGACCCCATTGCCGACAAACTACTCATGCTGACCGGCATCATCACTCTCTCTTTTGCTCCCTGGGGCGAAAACCAATGGCAAATCGCCCCTTGGTTTGCGACCCTCGTCATTGCCCGCGACATCATTATCCTTGGCGGAATCGTCATTCTCTACTATCTCAAGCGGCGGGTGCCCATCCGACCAAGCTGGATCGGCAAAACCTGCACCGTCACCCAGATGACCCTGCTCGCCTGGGTCATGCTCAAAATCGAACTTCTCCCACTTCTTTACCCAACTATTCTGGCTGCAATTTTCACCCTCTGGTCCGGCATTTTCTACGTCCAACACGGTTTCCAAATTAACGCCAACGCCCGCAAGGCCATCTGACCCTCGCCGCCCCAGCAGCGCCCCGTCTCTTCACCCATCACTGAAAACTCATTTCCCATGCCCACTGTAGCCATCGTCGGCCGACCCAATGTCGGCAAATCCGCCCTATTCAATCGTCTTGCAGGACGCCGAATCGCCATCGTGCACGACCAACCCGGTGTGACCCGCGACCGCATTTCCGCGCCCTGCGCCATCACCCAATCCCCCTGCACCCTGATTGATACCGGCGGGATCGGAGCGCCTCTGGATGACGGCTTCGGCGAAGCGGTCACCACGGAAGCCGATATCGCCATGGACACGGCGGATCTGATTCTATTCATCGTCGATGCCAAAGACGGGATCACCGCCGTGGACCAATCACTGGCCCAACGCCTCCGCAAATCAAAAACCAAGGTCGAACTGGTCATCAATAAAGCCGACAATGCGGAAAAAGACCTGCTCTCCGGCGACTTCGCAACCCTCGGCTACGGGGCCGGCATCCCAGTCTCCGCCGAACTCGGAAAAAACCTTGGCAAGCTGGCCGACGCCATCGACGCCACCATCGCCCCCTTGCTTGCTGATCAGGAAGAGGCCGAAGAAGTAGTGCAACGCGAAGGACTCAAAATTGCCATTGTCGGCAAACCCAATGCAGGAAAATCCTCGATCATTAATGCGATCCTCAAGGATGAGCGCACCATTGTCTCAGACATCGCCGGCACCACCCGCGACTCCGTCGACGTCCCCTACGAGTTTCTTGGGGAACGCCACACACTGATCGATACCGCCGGTATTCGCCGCCGCACCAAAATGGACTCATCCGTTGAAGTCTTTTCAGCGCACCGCGCCGAACGCTCGATCCGCCGGGCTGACATCTGCCTTTTGGTCGTTGACCTCGGAGCCGGAGTATCCGCTCAGGACCGCAAAATTGCCCGACTCATCCAGGATGAAAAAAAACCATGCCTGATCGTGTTGAATAAATTCGATCTCTTCCATCCGGGGGCGGCCCGCAGTGTGAGGATCGAAGAAGCAACGGAACACGTCCGCAAAGAGCTCTTCTTCCTCAACTACGCGCCCTTTGTTGCCGTTTCGGCGCTCAAAACCCAGGCAATAGGACTGATTTTCCAAAAACTGACCGAGATCCGCAAACTCGCCCAGGACCCGATCACAACCGGTAAACTCAACCGGTTCCTGCAGGAGGCATTTGCAAAAAAACCACCTCAAGCAAAACGTGGTAGTAAGCGACTCAAACTTCTCTACGCCACCACCGCCGTCAACGACCGCTATACGGCCATCCCGGTGCCCACCTACATCCTCTTCGTGAACGACAAACGCCTGTTGCAGGAAAACTACGAGCAATATTTGAACAACCGCCTGCGTGAATCTCATCCGACCCCCGGCATCCCGATTATTTTCTCTACCCGCTCGCGTAATGCCAAGGACAAGGCCAAAGATGACAGACGCAGAAAATAAGCGGCTTCCCTCTACACCCCACATTCCTGCCTCGCCCCCATGCCTCTGCTCGATGTTTCCAGGCTCACCACACGCTTCCATACCCGCAATGGGACCGTACACGCAGTGGAAGACGTTTCGTTTTCCGTCGAAGCCGGGCAAACCATCGGCATCGTAGGTGAGTCGGGATCAGGAAAATCCGTAACCTGCTACTCGCTGATCGGGTTGATCCCACGACCTCCGGGGAAAATCCATAGCGGCAGAGCGATCTTCGACGGCAGCGACCTCCTGCAAGCCAGTGAAAAACAACTACGCAGCATCCGGGGCAAACGCATCTCGATGATCTTCCAAGATCCGATGACTTCGCTCAACCCCTACCTGAAAATTTCATCCCAACTCACCGAGCCACTGGAAATCCACGAAGGCATCAAAGGGAAAGCGGCACTCCACAAAGCCATCGATGCCCTGGCCGAGGTCGGCATCCCCGAACCGGAAACCCGCATCCACGCCTACCCCCACGAATTCTCCGGAGGTATGCGTCAACGCGTGATGATTGCCATGGCGCTGATCACCCGCCCCGAACTCCTGATCTGTGACGAGCCGACCACCGCGCTCGATGTCACCGTCCAAAAACAGGTCCTCGACCTGATTCAGGAGCGACAACGCACGCTAGGCACGGCGGTCATCCTCATCACCCACGACCTCGCCGTCGTCCACCAATGCTGTGACCAGGTGAATGTGATGTATGCCGGACGCATCGTTGAACGAGCGGCCACCCAAACGCTTTTCTCCAATCCTCTTCACGCCTACACCCGGGCGCTGATGAAAAGTATCCCCTCGACCCACGCCAAGGGAGAAGCCCTGTATACCATCCCGGGCACACCTCCCGACTTGGCTCACCCGCCCGCAGGCTGCGCCTTCAGAGAGCGCAACACCCTGGGAGAAGCAAAACACTGCCTCACCGAAACCCCGCCAGAGCTGCAGGAAATCCACCCCGGCCACTTCGCCCAAAATTGCCCTGGCTGCCTAGGGCGTCATGTCGATCAAGAGCAATGAAATCAGCCAGCTCTTCATTTTACAGACGCCTGATTCCACGTTAGAGTAGGGATCCATGAAATTTCTAATCACAGGGGCAAATGGCTACATTGGCATCCGTCTGCTCACGGCTTTGAGCGAAACAGAGCATGAGGTGGTTGCGGTCGTTCGCAACAAAGACCGCCTACCGCCCGAGCTTTGCCGACTGTTCCAAGATCGACTCAGCATCGTCGAATTTGACTTTCTCAATGAACCGGAGCGGCAAGTTGACTGCCCGGACGATATCGACGTCGCCTACTATCTGATTCACTCAATGGGCTCTGGGGAAGGATTCCACCGCAGAGAAAAACAATGCGCCCAACACTTTGTCGAATGGGTCAAAACCAGCCGGTGTAAACAGATTGTTTATCTCTCAGGATTGACTCCGGCTGACGAGCATGGCAGCCAGCTTTCCACCCATCTGGCTTCCCGCCAGCAAGTTCACGCAAGCCTGCAAACGGCCAAAGCCCCGGTAACGACGCTACGGGCATCGATCATCGTTGGTTCAGGCTCTGCCTCCTTTGAAATCATTCGGGACCTGGTGGAAAAGCTACCCTTTATGATCACACCCAAGTGGGCCAAAACACGCTGCCAGCCAATCTCCATTCGCAACGTCATCGACTACCTGCTGGCCGTCCCCCAAATCCCGGAATGCCTCGGCAAGGCCTATGACATCGGAGGCCCCGACATCATGACCTACCGCGACATGCTGATGAGATATGCCCGGGCACGCAAACTCACCCGCTTTATCATTCCCGTTCCTTTCTTCAGCCCCCGCTTGTCATCGTACTGGCTCAGCCTGGTCACCGCCACTCACTATCAGGTCGCCAAGGCCCTGGTCGGCAGTCTGCACATGGAAACGATCTGCAAGGAAAACAAGATCCGCGACCTCATCCCTCTGGACCTGATTCCCTACCCGGAAGCCATCCAGCGAGCACTCTCGATCATCGCCCAGAACCGGGTCCCCTCGACCTGGTATGGTGCGCTGTCATCCGGCCAACTCAGCCATCACCAGATCACGAACATCCAGGTTCCCGAGTTCGGCGTTCTGACAGATAAAAAATCAACTCCCCTGACGACAGAAAACGATCAGGTGGTGGACGCCGTCTGGGCACTGGGCGGAGGCAACGGCTGGCCGAGCATGCTCTGGGCATGGCGGCTTAGAGGCTGGATGGACAAACTCGTGGGTGGAATAGGGATGCGGCGCGGCCGCCGCAGCCAGAATGAACTCAAACCAGGAGACGCCCTGGATTTCTGGCGGGTCATCGTCGCGGATAAAGAAAACGGACGCCTCACTCTGTATGCGGAGATGAAACTCCCGGGGGAAGCCTGGCTGGAATTTCAGATCGAACATGGCGCTCTGTACCAGACTGCCACCTTCCGCCCGAAGGGGCTTTTCGGAAGACTCTACTGGTATTCCACCCTCCCGTTTCATATGGTGTTGTTCCCCAGAATGGTGAGCTCCCTGGCAAACGGCTGGCCGGAACGTCCGAACCACACGCCATCCCCGTAATCAAGTCCCCCGACGAGTCACTCTCGATCACACTACTTCAGCGGCGGCTGCTTGAGGCCAATCAGCCCTACCGACGCCCCCCCATTTTTCAAAACAACGACTGATGCCGACCCGCCGCCAATTTTTACAAACCTCCATTGGAGCCAGCGCTGCGCTCACACTCCCTTCCGTAGCCGGGCTACCCGGGACAGAAAAAGAAGCCACCTTCATTCTAGTAGCAGACACCCACTATTCATCGGTTGACGAAAACCATCCGGCAAGCCTCGCCATGGTCAAAGCCATCAACCGCATTGCCGACGGCAGCTTCCGGTGGCCCATTCAAATCAATGGGCAACGATCCGGTTTTTCCTGTGCCGGAACCATCATCCAATCCCCACGTGGCATCATCCACCTCGGAGACATCACAGACTTCGGAGGAGGAACCGAGCTCAATGGAGGTAAAGGTTTTCTCGGGCTAAAACACTACCTGGGGTTCCGGCCCTTCTGGGAACATGACGGAGAAGGCGTAGGCAAATCCAAACTCAAAGTCGCCTACCCTGTCCACTGCGGTCTGGGCAACCACGACCTCGATCACAGCCAACGCAACCGCGAACGCATGTGGGCATACATCCGTCAACGCCATGCAGGCGAGAATCCCCCCATCCCCGTTAGCAGCTTCGATGATGACTCTCTGAGTTATGCCCTGCACTGGGGGCCGCTGCGTATCCTCCAACTGCATCGGTTCGCCACCGACCGTATCTATGGCCGCAAACCCGCACTCCCATGGCTCAAACGCCAACTCGCCCAAGCGAAACAATCCGGCCAGCACGTGCTACTGTGCCAACACTATGGTTTCGACCCCTTTGGTATCCAGTCGCGCTGGTGGACGGAAAAAGATCGAACCCAGCTGCTCGATGCCCTGGCACCTTATACTAACATCATCGGGCTCTGCCACGGCCACAGCCATGCCACCGGGCACTATTTCCGAAAAAAACTACGCGTCATCCGCTGCAACAACATGGGGTGGGAGTTAGATCGAGGCAACAAAGACGGTTACGGATCCTTCGCCCTCGTTCGAGCCACTGATACGCACTTCGACCTCGTTCACGTCCAGTGCATCAACGCCTCGGGTGATTTCAGGTTCAGTCCGAAACACGCAGTCGCCATCCGCACAAACCGAACCGCAGATAACAACTCATAATACCACTCCGTAAAGCAGACGAGACGATTGATCATTGTTGAGGTATTTGGAAAAGCACTGCGTGATCCATGAGAGTTCCGGATGAATGACTCCTTTGGCTTTGTTTCTCCTTAGTCATGGTGCCCGCACCATTCCTTCGTCGCGCCTTGCCAAAGAACTCATTCCTCTCGGCTATCGTCCCGTCTGTTTTACTCCTTGGCATAAGAAGCTGATCACTTAAGGCTGCTGACTTCAATCACATCTAACTCATCCTGCATCCAATCGATGTTCGTGGTCGTGATCAATTTTTGAGCCCCGTCTGGGAGTGCCTGCATCAATGCATTTCTCCGGTCGGCATCCAGTTCACCAAAGATATCATCGAGCAGATAGACAGGCATTCGACCCGCTTGTTTTTCCAGTAGCGCACCTTGGGCAAGCTTCAGGGACAAAGCCAGAGTCCGCTGCTGCCCTTCACTGGCAAAATCAGCTGCGGCCATTCCATTGACAGTCAGCCGAACCTCGTCCCGGTGGGGACCGGCAACCGTTTGCCCGAGGCGACGTTCGCGCTCATGAGTCATTTCAAGGCTTTTGACCATATCGTCACCCGCTCCGGCAACATACTCGAGCCCAACCCGTTCATCATTCCCACTCACCTCTAACTGGGAATGAACCACTTCGGGTAAAAGCAATCCCACCAGCTCTCGTCTGGCCTTTGTGAGAAAACTCCCGTGCCGGATGAGCAAGTCCGTGTAAGCCGCGATCTCAGGCTCCCGCAGCACCCGGTCCTTGAGTAAGAGGTTGCGGGCCTTCAAAACCCGCTGGTATCGATTAAAATGATCGCGATAAACAGGGTCCAACTGGCAACCAAGGAAATCGAGATAACGCCGCCGAACCCGCCCACTGCCTCGGACCAGATCAAGGTCGTCGTTCCCCATCCACACCACCAGGCCGCCACCGGCAAGATAGTCTCCCTGCTTGCCAACCACCTCATCGTCCACCTTCATTTCGACCCCCTGCCGTGCGGAAAAACGAACTTGTCGATCAGATTGCCAACATTCACCGGCAATACCAAAACCAGGCGAATCGATCTGGATCATTTTCCCCATGCGCAGGCTGCGGGGAGAATGCAGGCGAACCAATACGCACACGGCCTCCAAAATGGAGGTTTTCCCCTGGGCATTGGCGCCAACGATCACCGCACCCGAGGCCGGAAAGTCTACCGACATGGCGTCGAAACACCGGAAATTCATCAGTCGCAGGTTGGCAATCATCGCATCGTAGGACAGGTTTACAACCTGTCGGCAAGCTTTGTAAGCGATCGCCTGCGGCTTGGCAACCCACATCAAGCACGTAACAAAAAAATGGCAGGTGCCAACGATGCGCACCTGCCATTGATAGAAATCAATTGTTTCGTTTTCTTACTTCTTTGCAAGAAGTGACTTACCGGTCATCTCAGCGGATGGCTCAAGCCCCATCATGTCGAGCAGGGTCGGAGCAACATCGGCAAGGATACCATCGTTCACGGTATAATCCTCGTGGTCGGCAGCCACATAGATGGCGTGAACCAAGTTGGTGGTGTGAGCGGTATGCGGAGATCCGTCGGCATTGATCATTTTTTCGCAGTTGCCGTGATCCGCAGTGATCAGAAGCTTACCACCAAGGCGCAGGGTTTCTTCCGACACCCGTTTGACCCCCTCGTCAATGGTTTCACAAGCCTTAACGGCGGCTTCGACAATCCCGGTGTGACCGACCATGTCGGGGTTGGCAAAGTTCAGAATCACCATATCGTAATCCTTAAGCTTGGGAACCAGGGTGTCCATGACTTCAGGAGCACTCATCTCGGGCTGAAGGTCGTAAGTCGCGACCTTGGGAGATGGAACGATCGTGCGGTCTTCCCCTTCGTTTGGCTTCTCTTTGCCACCATTAAAGAAATAGGTAACGTGTGGGTATTTCTCCGTCTCTGCAATCCGCATCTGATTTTTACCAGCCTCGGCAACCACTTCACCCAGAACGTTTTTCAAATCCTCGGGACCGTATGCCACAGGCACACCGTATGTCTCGTCATACTCGGTCAGCGTTACATAGTGAACCTTGGGTGCCCCATGGGTGTCAAAGCCATCGAAGTCGGGCTTGAGGAAAGCATCGGAAAGCTGGCGGGCACGGTCGGCGCGGAAGTTGAACCAGATCACGACATCACCGTCGTTCACGCGGCGCTGGTCGTGATCACAGAATGTCATCGGCAGCAAAAACTCATCCGTTTTGTCGTCTTTGTACATCTCGGCTACCGCCTCACTGGTAAGAATATCTTTCTTTTCCCCCTTGCCTTCAACAATCGCATCCCAGGCAATCTGGTTACGATCCCAACGCTTATCGCGGTCCATCGCATAGTAACGCCCAATCACGGTTGCAATCCGGGCACCGGACTTGGCAATGGCATCCTCGACATAGCTGAGGTAGCCCTCACCGCCGGTCGGAGACGTGTCACGTCCATCGGTGATCGCATGCACGTAAATTTTTTCGCAGCCATTTTGTTTGGCCATATCGCAGAGCGCAATGAGATGCTCTTGGTGGCTGTGAACTCCACCATCTGAAATCAGGCCCATAAAATGCACGGCCTTTCCGTCTTGGGCCTTACTGAAGGCTTCCTTGAGCACCTCATTCTCCAGAATGTCGCCGTCTTGGATGGATTTGTTGATCCGGGTAAGGTCTTGATACACGACCCGTCCAGCACCCAGATTCAGGTGTCCGACTTCCGAGTTACCCATCTGACCATCGGGCAAGCCAACATCCATTCCCGAAGCGCTGACAAAGCCCTTGGGGTAGGTGGACCAGAGCATCTCATGATAGGGAGTATCGGCGAGCAACACGGCATTTCCATCTTGTTCGGCTGTTTCCTGACCTCCGGGGTTCACACCCCAGCCGTCACGGATGATAAGAACGACAGGTTTTTTATCGGTTTGATCTGACATGGCGCGCTTTATTTAGCGCAGTATGAACAAATGCCAATGACGAATCCTTGAAAATACTGCCATTCTCTGCCCATATCCTCGCATGCCTGACGAGACCACTCTATGGATCCTGACCGCCATCGCAGCCTGCTGCATCGGTATCGCCAAAGCGGGGTTCTCAGGAGTCTCCCTCATTTCCGTCTTTCTTCTGGCCGACATCTTCGGGGCCAAGGAGTCCTTGGGCGTCGCCCTGCCCATGTTAATCATCGCCGACCTGCTCGTCTTTCCGGCATTTCGCAAATACGCCTCCTGGAAATCCGTCTGGAAGCTCACCTGGCCGGTTCTCATCGGTATGGCACTCGCCGTTCTGGTCATCAGGGAGGTGGACAACACCACGATGCGCAAAATCATCGGAGGCATCATCCTCGGCATGGTGGCCCTGCAGTTGATGAGCAAACTCAAACCCGAACTCTTGGAAAAACTTGCCCACACCCGGGGCTTTGGCCTTATCGCAGGAACCGCCGGAGGCATCGCAACGGTCCTCGCCAATGCCGCAGGCCCGATCATGCAACTCTACATGCTCTCGCGCCGAATGGAAAAAATGGAACTGATCGGTGTCGGGGCCCGGCTCTTCCTAGCCATCAATCTACTCAAACTACCACTCAATGCCGGACTCGAATTGATCACGATGGACACCCTGCTCCTGAATCTCGCGATGATTCCAGCCATCGCGCTCGGGGTGTTCGGAGGAAAAAAACTCATCACCATCATCCCTCAGCGGCTGTTCGAAATCACGGTCATCGTGTTTGCCTTCATTGCGGGAATCCGGCTTTGGTTTTATTCACCCATCTAATTCAGCCATCTAGTCCCGGACTTCCAGGTGCTCGAAGAAACGCTCAAAGGCATCCGGGAAAAGCCGACGTAGCTCAGCTTCATAAGCACCGGCATCGGACAGTCTGATCTCACCATCAGGTCCCCGCAATTGTTCGAGCACCATTTCCTCGGGAACCCGGGCCTCCCAGTACTTTTCCCAGGAAAAGACCGCCTCGTAAGCGCCCCGTCGCAACCGCATGGTCTCGCCGCTCTGCCCGGCATATGCCGTCGTGCTGATGGCTGTGGCTTCCTGAGCGCCTGTCCAAAGATTTCGTCCGACCATGCCCCGGCGGCTCTGCTCGGGCAATCCAAGCGCATGGAACAAACTAGGCATCACATCCAGATGGCAGGCGGTACTTTGCTCAGGCCCCCGGCCCATCGATTGAGGCCACTTGATCAAGATCGGCACGGAGGTTTGTTCCGGCTGCAAGGATGAACAATGAAACCAACTCCCCTGCTCTTGAAATTCCTCACCATGATCACCGACAACAATGATAATGCTCTCATCGTAGCGCCCCTGCTCTTTGAGGAAGGCACAAAAATCGGCAATCTGAAAATCCACCCAGGCCACGGCATTCCAATAGCGGTTTAAAACCCGCTGGACTTCATCCTCGCTTGGATTCAGAGGGAAACGCGTGTCCTCATCAAACTCCGTAAAGGGAGGATCAAAATCATCATGCCAATAGTAGTTGTAATGCGGAGAATCCAACGCTGTAAAATAAAAGCCTCCGCCGTCAGGGCGCGATAACACCGACGAGCGAAGTTGCTCAAAACATTGGCGCTCACGCTCTGCGATCCCCAGGTTGGAAAACTCAATATTGGCATCATCCGCCTGAACCACCACCGAGGCAAGGTTGGTTCCCGCCCCGAAGTTCGACAATCCGAAGTCCTTATACGACAGATCACAGACGGCGCGAACTTCGATCTCATAGCCTGCACGCTTGAGATACTGCAACGGCATGGCCCCGGCATAGGCACTGCGGTCTGGGATCGACTCCAGGTCATCGCGCCAAAACACCGGGACCTGACTGTGGAAAAACGAATACCAAGATAAATGGGTCGCATTCGACCCCGCCCAGGTTGAGCTCAACACTTGGCATTCTTCTTCGCGCAAGCGACTCAAAAAAGGTGCAACCTCGGGGCGGATGGCATCCCCCCGCGTGCTTTCGAGCATAAACACAAACACATCCGGTTTATGGTCCAGTGAGGGAATCTCCACCTGCATGTCTGCCCGGGGTTGCCGAAATGCCACTTGATAAGCTCCTACCCCCTCTGGAGGAGAAAACAATCCGGGGTGGAAATCAAAGGCTTTGTACTCGGCCTGACGATCCGTTACATCCATCCACAGGGCGCCGACACCTTGTTCGACCAGCACGACCACCCAGCAAATCATCACCCCGGCCAAAACCGAGCGCACACTCATGTGTGTCTGAAAGCGCTTGGAAACAAACCAGCATCCACCGGCAAGCAACAAGCCGGACAGCCAAATGCCGATAACAATACACCAAGCCATGGCTGCTCCAACCTCCAATCCGCTGGTCTTAAGCTCCACCTCGGGCTGGAAACTTCCCGATTGGGTCATCGCATTCACCGTATGAATCAGTGGTCGGCTCCACATGATCCCGAGCAATTGATCCGCGATCACCAATAAGGGCAGCAAACCAAAGACCAACCACGGAGACCACTTCAATCCCCTCGGAGTTGCCCGAACCACAAGCTCTGCCAATAGGCAACAGATTCCGACAAATACCCCCTGGGTAAAAAAGCGACCAATAAACACCTGAACTTTACCAAGAACCGAGAGATCCAGCGATGCAACCAAGGTCAGATTATTGGCGAGCAACGCGACAAACAAGACAAAGAAAAAGACCGCATTCCAAGGGCTGCGGTTCTTGAGCCAACCGGAAAAACCTGCCCACTCGAGCTTCGGACGACCACCCAGCGGCTGTTCACGGTATAGAAAACTCAGCACCAGAGTGACCAGCAACAAAGCTGCCACAAGGTAAAAAAAGATTGCGTGAACCTGCACAAAAAAACATCCGGCCAGTCCAAGGATCAACAGGGAAACGGAGGCCCAGGTCAAAATCGAATCTCTGGCACCCAGCAGGAATTTACAATAACGCCACCAATAGCCGCCGACTACCGAGCCAAGCAAGCAAAGCCCGGTCACAATCAAGAGGTTGAACCCCATATTCCCGGATCCAAAACGTACCGGAATCTGCATGGACCCGACTTCCCAGGCCCAAATAAAGGGAACCAAAGCACAGAGAATACCACCGAACCAAGCGACAATGTGAGCCACTTGGAGCGGCTCATCATGTTGCTTCACACCAAGGTGAATTCCTGTTTCGTTAAGAGGCATCTGCGCGGGGGGGTATCAAGATCACGAGCTTATGGCAAGCGTTCTCGATCCTTCGATGGGAATTCGAACACCTGCCACCCCCTTATCTTCGCACAGCTCAATGATCACACCACCTCTACTTCTCCTCTAAAAGAGGTTTGAGTGATGTCGGAAGTTTCCCTTTGCGTGGGCTCCCCTGCATCATCGTCCACAGTTTGGTGGTTTTCATCTCGGTATCGCCACCGGTTTGAAGGAAAAAGCCGTCCCCTTCCTTACCGGCATCAACATTGGTGGCGGGATTGCGATCTCCGGTAAATTTCGCCCGATTCAGAGGTTTCCACTTCCCATCGGGCAGAAGAGCCCAGGTGTTTTGAAAACGGGCGCGACGCACCTTTTTCGCAGACTCATAGTTTCTGCGGAAATCTTCCACAAAGGAATAGCCGCCACGCAGCTTGATCCCGGTCGTCGGCGTCCGCAACACAGTCATCAGCTGCCACTTCTTTCGCTGGTTATCATAAAACCATCCTTTGAAATCCGTAAACTGGTTTCCATCCACCTCGATATCCTTTGCTTGAACAAAAAAACGGATGGTCTCACCGATTTTCCAATCGTAATCGTAAAAACTCTGAGCTCCGGTGCCTTCACCGCCAAAACGCCCGGTCCTGACGCCTTCGCCTTTCGCCAGCACCTTGGCACGCTTGGATTCATCCACCGCGTGTTTATCATCCGTGTTACTCTTATCCCAAACCGAAAAAATAACCACCTTCTTACCATTGGCCAGCTCCTGCATGCCAAAGTACCCCCGATTGAAGCCCATGGCACAGTAATAGGTTCCTGGAGCCGAGCGTTGGACCACAATCTCATTGTATAAAGCCGTCGCCTCCTTCATCTCATACCCCAAATGCACCGAGCGGCATTGCCGTTTTTTTTCCATCTCCAGAACCTCCTGACTCACAGCAGAAACCACTTGAGCCAAAGCCATCATACAAAGCAGAACATAGGCAAATTTTCTCATATCAGCCGTATAACGCCACCTGACGGCAAATATTTGCAATTTTTCAGTATTCTTAACGAAAAAACAGTTGCAATACGGCAACGACTGCGCTAGTTCTCCGCCCCGCGCGTTGCCAACCAGAGGTTCAACGCATCCAAGTAACGCTTTAGTAACTCAACTTCAACCCTTTTCCAACCTTACGCAGCCATGAACATCATCGATAAAATCGAAAAAGAACAAATCCAAGACGTCGCAGACTTCAACGTCGGAGACAGTTTGAAAGTGCATACCCGCGTCGTCGAGGGAGGAAAAGAGCGTATCCAGATTTTCGCAGGTCTCTGCATCGGAAAAAAAGGAAGCGGCATCAACACTTCCTACACCGTGCGTAAGATTTCCTCCGGCGAAGGCGTCGAGCGTGTCTTCCCTCTGCACACACCTCGTGTTGCCAAAATCGAAGTCACCCGCCGCGGCAAGGTGCGTCGTGCCAAACTGAACTACCTTCGCGACCGCGTCGGCAAGCGTGCGCTCTACGTTAAGCCTGCCGATCAGGACTAATCCAGTCCCGACGAACACTTCATCACTGATTTCATAAAGCCTCCTGTTTATACAGGGGGCTTTTTTCATGGAAATTTGCCACCTTTGTTGTAAGCATTTCCTAAGTATCTCAGTAAGTCTACTGTTCGACATTCCCCAGATCGCTTTTTCGATTCACTATCCACCTTCCTACTCCATGCGCATTCCCGTCCCCATTGCTATCCTGTCCTGTGTGATCGCAACTGGCAGCGTGTGGTATTTCGGCTCCCGGGACGCCGATTTCACCACGCCACCCAGCGCTGAAGAAAACCAGGAAGCCAAAGAACAATGGAAAAAAGAAAACGCCCCTGCCCCTGCAGCATCGATCACCAGCACTGACACTCAGGTAAAAAAACAAGCACCAAAAGCGCCCAAACTGGTCAAACCCAAACGCGTCAAGCCCCCCAAACCCAAACGACTCCCCACAGGAGACCTCGGCGTCTCCCCCCAGCTTTCGGAATACGGCATTCTGGCCAACGAGGGTGCCCCGTCGATGGTTCAGCTGGCTCAGGAGCTGGAAAGCCAACAAGCATGGCAACACGCGCTGCTCGCCTGGGAACGGGTCCTCGACACAACCAAAGCAAGCCCAGAGGAAGCCAGCATGGCCCATAAAGCCATTACCCGCCTCAAACCCAAACAACCAGCATGGAACCCGGATCCACTGGGAGATATCACCATCACCCTGCACGCCGGAGCCACCATCAAAAACAAGCAAGCTCTCGAGTCCGCCTTAAAACAAACGGCTGACTCCATCGCCCAGGCATCAGGCTACATCCTTAAGGTGACATTCCAAACCAGCATTGGAAAAGGAACACCACCCGATACCCCACGCGTGCCCATTGCCATCTGGTTCACCCGCAGCGATGGAAAACGGCAGGGGGAAACCCCACCGCTGTCATTCATGGCAGCTCCCGACGACGTCGAAACACTCACCAAACAATGCAAACTCGGCGTTTACAATCTGCTGCGGGCTCATTTGGCCGAAACCACCGCCTTCAGCCCCTTACCCGAAGCCGATCCAGACACACCCGCTGAGCTACGCCTGAACTCCCACATCACCCGTTTCATGTGGCGCGAATTCGCCAACAGCCTAAACTCGAACTGACAACAGTTGAGTAGCTCGCTGAGAGATTGCCCCCCTACTCACAAGTCTGCACCCCGGGAACAATCGCGGGGAAAAACAACGGGGACGAAAAAACGAACTCCCTAAATACAGTAAACACCGTAAAATAAACCACCCCGGAAGCATACAAAGCACGCGCCCGGGGTGAATGGAATCGGTTCAGGCCGATAGACCTTGCTTAGCCTGTGTAGGATTGCTCCACGCGCTGGGCAACGTCACGGTATCCGTAATCGACTTCGTAAATTTGCTTAAAGCTGTCCAAGGCCGCTGAGGCATCACCCGTCTCCTCATGGATGAGCCCTTTTTCATACAGCACTTCTTTTTTGGTTCCGTCCATGCTGAGCAGATCCTCCAGGGCATCTGAAAGCTGCTTGATCGCCAAATCATACATGTTTTTAGCTTTAAATGTTCGCCCAAGCAAAAGCAGCACGCGGGTCCGAATATGCGGGTTCCGGGTGGCTTGCTGCAAATGTGGAATCGCAGCACTGAAATCACCGGCATTGTAGAGAGCCAGACCGAGCTCATAACGAAGCTGCGGATCGGTCGGGTTGCGATCCACCCGCTCCTGGGCCTCACTCACCTGTTCACTCGTGCGATCACTCACCAACGCTTCATACTGCTGGCGCAGTTCCTCGTTATCGGGGTCGGCAGCACAAGCCTCCCTGAGTTGAGTGATCTGATACTCAGCCGCCTTGTCTTTCATATACGCCGCTTTGTTTTGCAAAGCCACGTCCTTTTGACTCAATTCAAAGGCATACTGGAAAAACGAATAGGCATTGGGCCAGTCTTCCAACTGCTCGTATAGATCGGCAATTTCTTTGACCAGTGCCAGGTTCTGATTATCTCCGGCATAGTCTTCAGACAGTCGGGCCAGCTTTTCCATCATCTGATCCCGGGTCATCGCCGCACGGTTCGCAGACTCGAGCTCCGCGGCATCATCGCCACTTCGCATCACATCACGAAAACTTTCAGCCTCCTCCCACTTCTGCTTCTTCATCGAAGCCCGGGCCGTGGCATCCTTGGACCCCTTCACCGCATCCATATCGGTGACGTCCTGTTTCACAATGTCGTTGTAAACATCCGCGGCCTTGTCGGGTTCATCACGGGCCAGATAATGCTCCGCCAGTTTGTGCAGCAACTTGGTATTCTCAGGGGCACCACTACGGACCGTTTCAAGTGCGAACGCTGCAGTATCAAGCATGTTCAGACGCATGGCGTTATCGAACAACAAATCATTCGCCCCTCCATCAAAGGGGGCCTTTGCCAACTCCTCCTCCAACGCACCCAAAGCAGCCATGGGATCTTTTTTCCCCTGGTTCTGGATTTTCATCAAGGTCACGGAGGAAACGCCCCCCCCGCCCATTCCGAACAAACCCTTTTTCTTTTTGCTACCAGCCGTATCGGCAGCCGCACTGTTCCGAGCCAAGCGCCGAGCATCCAAAAAACCGGGTGTATCTTTTAACACAACCAAACATAGCTTGATTGCATAGGTGAAATTGCGCTGCTCAAAAGCACTCTGAGCCTTCAACCACAAGGCCTTGATATCAGAGGAAAGTTGGGCTTCAGTTAATTCGGTAGGTGGATTCGATTCTTCACTCATAGTCAGTCACTCGTTGAATTCTTTTCGCTGGATGATTCCAGTCTCATTGAACGCGTTGCATCATGTCCAAATGAGACGCCTTGGCAAGCTCACTTCCCACAATTCATTTAGATTTTTTTGTGCATCTACAATGACGTCACAAACAAGATCGCAGACAAGCGGATCCTTTCAACTTGACTTCCCTAGAAAATACAAGAGGGTCCCTGCAATGCGTATCTTTGGTTCCGCCCTGATCATGATTCTTCTCGTCACCGCCTACGGGCGCTGTGTCACGGATCAGTTCGGGATCTTTGGCCCAAGCCAATCCGTCTGCTGCCAGTTGACCTGCCATGAAGAACAGGCTGAAGAACAAGATGCTGCAACACCTCAACAAGGGAGCCTCGCCCACCACGATCACGACCACACTCATGATCACAGCCACGCGCCAGGTGACGCCCCGTGTTCCCCCACGGAAGACAATGAGCCCAAACCTGAGGAAAACCCATGCCAATTGTGCTTCATCCTCGATAGCGACAGCATGCTGCCCAGCCAGGACCTCAAGGTCCCCAGCCCTTCCCTGACCGATCTCTGCGGCCTTCAATGGATCTCACCCTTCGACGGAATTTTACCCAATGGTGGACCTCCGGCAGAATCGCAGAACCGCCCCCCGACCAATTTCCCCGATGACACCGATGAGCAAGACTCCCAGCTCAAACAGCAACATCGGAAAAACACTCCCGTCCGAGGCCCCTCCCTCGTTTGATCCCAAGGCCGTCACTCTCGATTGAGTTGACCAGTGCCTGATTCACGTCAACGAAGCCGAACCATGGTTCCGCTTTGCCTTTAAGCTGCGGCCTTCCTGTTCCGAGACCTCTTCTTCAGAGATCAAACCCAATTTCTCCATGTCTTTTTTTACCTGTTTTACCCACCGTTTCATCAAAGTCCCCCTTCGCCGACCAAGCTTCCTGAGCCTTGCTTTACTCACTCTGACCTCAAGCACCAGCCTCGCATCCGAGGCGCTCATCATCTCCCTTCATTCCATACCCGACCGGATCCGCAAACAAAACCCGGAACTGAATGCGGCCCGATACCGCATCGCCGAAGCCCGCGGGCGACTGCACCAGTCTGGCAGGAAAAGCAACCCGGAACTCGATATCGACTTCGGTCACAATGCCGATTTCCGCGAACGAAGCCTGACCGTCGGGATTTCACAAAAATTCCCACTCACCAACCGCCTGGCACTTGAAAAATCGGTCTCGACCACCGCCCTCGAAGGCGCCCAGGCCGAGGTCCGTGACGTAGAACGAAGGTTGATCGCCGAAAGCAAACAAATCCTGATCAAAACCCTCGCCATCCGCCGCCAGAAAGCGCTACTCCAACAACAGGCCAAGGTCGCCGAACAACTCGCCTCCTTCATCGGCGAAGCCGCCAAAAAAGGAGAAGGCTCCAGCCTCGATGCCGGACAAGCCAAACTCGAAGCTGCCCAGTTCATCAACCGCATTCGTCAACTCGACGCCGAAGCGGCAAGCCTCGCCGGAACCCTCAAACCGCTACTCGGCATGCCAAGCACCGCTCCCCTCGTGGTCAGCGGCAGCCTGCCGGAAATCCCACTCCCCAAACGTTCATCCGACACCACCCGCCGCCCGGACCTGCAGGCGGCTCGCCTTGCTGTCCGTGAAGCCAGCGAGTCAGCCGCTCTGGAACGCAGCAAATGCCAGGAAGATATCGAGCTATCCTTTTCCGGAGGATTAGAACGCAGTGAGGATGCTCCGGAAGGTTACGACACGGAGGCCATTTTCAGCTTTGGTGTTAGCATCCCCCTTCCTTTCTGGAATAAAAATGAAGGGGCCATCCAGGAAGCTGAGGCCAGGGCCATGAGAAAATCCCATGAGGCCAAAGCCCTCGACTCATCCATCCGTCACGAAGCCGCCACCGCTTATGCCGAAATGAGAGAGTGGGCCAAGCTGGCATCCGAGATCACCACCACCCTGCTCCCACTGGCAGAACAACAAGCCAAACTCGCCGACCAAGCATACCGAGAGGGCCAGGGAGACCTTCAGGCAAGCCTGAGAACCCGCGAACAACTGCTCGAACTCGCATCCTCGCGACTGGACGCATTGCGCGATTTTCATCTGGCAAAAACACGCTACGAATCAGCACTCGGACGCTAAAACGCCTCATTACCATTCATCCACTTTTTTACCATGAACGCATCTCTTTGTCACATTCTCACAATCATCGGGCTCGGTCTCTGCACCTCATTCGGTGCCGAATCCTCCGAAGACCCATCCAACTTTATCTCCCTGCGCCCGGAAGGTGTGCGCAACCTTGGCATCGAATACCGTGAAGTCGAAGTCAAGGATTTCGAACGAACCATCTTCGCTATCGGAACCATCCGTGAAATCCCCAGTAACCACTCGGTTCTCAGCTCCCGAATCGCAGGCCGAATCATCGACGTCAAGGCCTTCGAAGGCGACCAGGTCAAAAAAGGTGATGTTCTGGTCAAGGTGGAAAGCCGCCAACCCGGTAGTCCACCACCAGTGATCGAACTCAAAGCGCCTCGCGACGGACTGATCTTCACCAGCCATATCAAACTCGGAGAACCCGTCGAACCGGCAAACGAACTCCTCGATATCATGGACCTCCGCGAAGTCTGGGCCACGGCCCAGGTCCCCGAAGATGCCGTCAGCCAGCTCAAACCCGGCACCAAAGCCCATATCCGAATTCCGGCACTCGGAGGGGTCAATATCGATGGTGAATTGTTCCGCTTCGATACCAAAGCCGACAGCAAAGGCGGCACCATCGGGGCGATTTTCCGCGTCCCGAACAAAGACAACCGCCTCCGCCCAGGTATGCGTGCCGAATTCTCAATCGTGACCTCCAGTCGGAAAAATGTCATGGCCGTCCCAAGGGAAGCCCTTCAAGGGGATGCATCCAACCGCGTCGTCTATGTCAAACACATCGAAATCCCGAATGCCTTCAAACGACTCCCCGTACAAACCGGGGAAAAAAATGACCGCTATGTCGAAATCATCAGCGGCCTGTTTGAAGGCGATGAAGTAGTCACCACCGGCTCCTACGCTCTGAGTTTTGCCTCGGGCTCCGGCCTATCCTTAAAAGAAGCGCTCGATGCCGCCCACGGCCACGAGCACAATGAGGACGGATCAAAAATGACCGAGGAACAGCTCGCAGCAAAAAAAGGAACAGAAGCGGAGCAACCGTCCGCCTGGACCCAACCGCTCACCTTGTTGTTCATGGCTAGCTCCGCCATCTTGCTGGCTTTGCTCATCATCAGTGGCATCCGCCAGGCAAAACCATCCCAAGCCTGATGTAACCTAACCAGCCCACCTGTTGAATCATTCACTTCACCCACTATGCTCAACAAGCTCATCCGATTTTCCCTGGCGCACCGAGGACTGATCCTCGCCGTCGCCATCACTCTGTTAGGAACCGGTTACTACCGCGCCACCCAACTGCCGATCGAAGTCCTCCCCGACCTAACAAAGCCAACAGTAACCATCCTTACCGAAGCCCCGGGCCTCGCGCCCGAAGAGGTTGAGACGCTGGTCACCGTGCCACTCGAAAACAGCCTGATGGGCGTTACCGGAGTCACCCGCTTACGCGCAACCAACGACGTCGGGCTCTCCCTCATCTTTGTCGAATTCGATTGGGGAACGGACATCTATCAAGCACGCCAATTTGTTCAGGAACGTTTACTGGGAACCACCGAATCCTTACCCAACGGAGTCACACCTTACATGACACCGGTCGCCTCCCTGATGGGCAACATCATGCTACTGGGCATCACGGACCCCAGTGGCGAGATCGAACCTCGGGACCTTCGAACCCTGGCGGACTGGACCATTGCCCGCCGCATTCAAGGGATTCGGGGGATTGCCGAGGTGCTGGCGATGGGAGGTGGGATCAAACAACTACAAATCCAACCTGACCCCGACCGCATGCTCTCCCACGGTGTCAGTTTCGACGAACTCCGTCAGGCCGCATCCGAAGTCGTCAGCAACACCACCGGTGGATTCCTCACGGAAAGTTCACAGGAAATCATGGTCCGCAACCTTGGTATGACCACTGACCTCGATACCATTGGCAGCACCGAAGTCCGCAGGGTCAACAACCGGTCCATCCGCATCAAGGATGTCGCCACCGTAGCATGGGACACCGAACCCATGCGCGGTGATGCTTCTGCCAATGGCCACCGAGGAGTGGTCCTCAGCATCACCAAATCACCCGGCTTTGACACGCTCAACCTAACCAAGGAAGTAGAAAAGGCATTGAGGGACATCGAACCCAACCTACCCGGCAACGTCACACTGACACCGATTTACAAGCAGTCCGAGTTCATCAACCTCTCCTACGAAAACCTCATTGAAGCGCTCTGGTTAGGTGGCTTCATGGTCTGTATCATCCTGTTTCTTTTTCTCATGAATGTGCGGGTCACTCTGATCACCCTCACCTCCATCCCTCTATCTCTCGGGATCGCCGTGATCGTTTTCGACCTCTTCAAGCTCAGCGTCAACTCGATGACTCTGGGTGGACTCGCTGTAGCGATCGGCATGGTCGTGGACGATGCCATCGTCGATGTGGAAAACGTCTTCCGCAGGTTGAAGGAAAACGCCCGCAAGGAATCGCCAAAACCCAAGCTTGAGGTGATTGCCTCCGCTTCATCCGAGGTCCGAAGCTCGATTCTTTACGCGACCGTTCTGATCATTCTCGTGTTTGTTCCCCTGCTGGCACTCAGCGGTGTCGAAGGACGACTTTTTACACCGATTGCCATCGCCACCATTGTCAGTATGGCTGCCTCCTTTCTGGTATCCCTGACAGTCATCCCCGTGCTTTCCTCCCTCTTACTCAACCCGAAGGGCAAGAAAAAGCATAAGGACAGCTCACTGGTAAGGCTGATGAAATGGATCCTGAAACACACATGGCTCAGGCTCGCCTTGAACCAACCATTGGCCGTGATCGCCATCGCCCTCACTCTGCTTGTCGGTGCCGGGCTCCTCTATCCTCAAATGGGAAATAACTTCCTGCCAGCGTTCCGTGAACCCACCTACGTCATTGCCACAACCACCGCTCCGGGAACCTCCCTCAAACAAACAACCGAGTTGGCGGACACCGCAAGCAAGGTCATCATGCAAATTGAAGGAGTCAAAACCGTTGGCTACCGAGCCGGACGGGCCGAACGGGGTGACCATGTTGTTCCCGTATCCACTGTTGAATTTGAAGTGGATATCGACCCTGAAAGCTCGCGCACCCGGAACGAAATCCTCGATGATATCCGCGAGGCCATGAGCCCGGTTCAAATGCCCGGCACCTTCTCCGCGATCAGCAGCCCACTGGCCGACCGCATCGGCCACATGCTCAGCGGCGTCTCGGCAAAAATCGCCATCAAAATCAAAGGAAATGACCTCGAACAATTACGAAAAATTGGCAATGAAATCCAAGCCGTTGCCCGGACCATCCCCGGGCTGGAAGAAGCCCGGGTGGAGCAACAAGCACCGATCCCGCAATTACGCATTGAAGTCGACCGGGAACGTGCCCAGGCATACGGAATCACACCTGGAGCATTGAACGAACGACTGGCCACACTGCTGGGAGGAGAAGCCGTTGCAGAAATCTACGAAGGACAACGGATCTACGATGTTGTCGTTCGCTTGCCACTCGAATGGAGGGAGTCCCCCGAGCGCCTGGCCAACATGTATATCGACACCTCAAGTGGACAACGCGTCCCCCTGAAAAACCTCGCAGACATCCGCCAAGCGAAGGGTCCCAACACCATCAAACGAGAAAATACCCAACGCCGTTTCGTCGTGAGTATCAACCCAACAGCCGGCGATCTGGTCCCTCTGGTGGAAGAACTCAAACAACGCATCGGAGATGAAGTTTCTCTCCCCGACGGGTATTTTGTCAGCTACGAAGGTGAATATGTCGCCCAGCAAGATGCATCACGGCGCATCGCCATCATGTCGGTTCTGGTATTACTTGTCGTTGCCTTTTTACTCTACAGCTACTTCGGCACCCCGGTTTTCACCTTTCAGGTGCTGGCCGATATTCCAATCGCCTTGGTAGGAGGCATCGTGCTCACCTATCTCACGCTCAACAATATCAGCATCGCCACCCTGGTTGGGTTTATTGCCATCGCCGGGATTGCCGCGCGAAACAGCATCATGATGATTTCCCACTACCTTCACCTGATGCGCCACGAGGGAGAAGGCTTTACCCGACAAATGATCGAACGTGGAACCCTCGAACGTCTCGTCCCGGTCTTGATGACCGCCCTGTCCGCCGGCATTGCCCTCTTACCGCTGGTTGCCAACCTCGGCTTCCTCCCTGGACTGCCAGACTCCAACCCGGCCGAGGCCCCCGGTAAGGAAATTCTCAACCCAGTCGCCATCGTCATTGTTGGAGGACTGGTAACCTCCACCCTGCTTGGCCTTGCCGTCACCCCCGCAGTCTTCTGGCTCTTCGGCCGTAAGGCGGCCCTGAAAGCAGTCAAACAACAAAGCCCCGCCACCCAATAACGACCAACAACAAAGAACCGTTTATTCAGAACCAACAACCAACAACAAAGAACCATGAAAACAAGCCATATCCTAACAGCAAGCCTCACAGCCCTGACAGTCACCCTCAGCTCCTGCGGTGAAAAAAAGACAACGGAGACTAAAAAAGCGGAGAAAGAACACGACCACAGTAACTGTGACCACGATCCAAAAGCCACGACAGGCGGCAGCCACGACCACGATGGCGATGGCGAAAACCATAAAGAACACGCCGGCTCCAGCGCTCATGATCATGATGATCACGGCCACAGTCACGACAAAAAAGTTGCCGGTCCTAACGGAGGCCGCGTCATCACGGTGATCGAGCCCCACGCTGAGTTTTTAGTGACCCCCGAACGCAAAGTGAGAATCACATTCCTAAACGAGGAAAACAAAGCGGTCGCTCTGGGTGAGCAAAGTGTGAGAATGGTCTGTGGAGACCGAAATCATCCAAGCAACATCAGCTTCAGCAAAGAAGCTGACGGTATGTCTCTGCTCTCAAACGAAACCTTACCCAAGGGAAACCAATATGATACTCATGTCACCTTCAAGATGACAGCCGAGGCCAAACCTGCCCGGGCAAAATTCAGTTTAAACATGAACCCGTGCAGCACCTGTGATCATCTCGAGTATGCCTGCACCTGTGCGCACGCCCATTAAACAGGCCCGATCAACATCAAAAGCGGAGTGCTGCATGCACTCCGCTTTTTTCCCGGCAGGTCACCCGAGGGGAACCTTCGATCCTATCTCCCAATATCAACCATTTTTATAAGCAGAGATATGATCGACCTCGAGTGAGAATGTCCCAGATTTTTTATCATAGAGCATAAAACCGACACTGGTAATGTTCTTCGGCTGTAAACGGAGCCCTGGGATTCTCTTACCAAAGGATGTCGCATAAAACTTGTTGAAGGGAACTCGCACGGTCACCCACTGGTCCTTGACCGTCTGCACCGGATGCCAGAATGCCAACATGTTCCGATTATTGGCACGTGAAGTAAGATAATATTTCCTACCGTCACCCTTCACCTTGATTTCAAATCCATTGTAATCGGACAGGTCATGACGCTTGCCGTAGGTGCGGATCGACGAAAATCCTCCATTATTCTCCAGAGAAATATCGCCTTTGAAGAATAAGGTTTGTTTGTCTCCAATACTATAGCTTCCTCTGGATATGCCCCCCATCACACCATCATTGACGGTTCGCCAGCTCAAGGAACGTTGATTATTTTCAAAATCAGCAAGCACAAGGGCCTTACTTTCACTGGCGGAGGCAAGGATGCCTGCGTTGAACATCATGAGGATACTTACAAAGAGTGGTGTTTGGTTCATTGTTATTGTGGGGTTGATGTCTATATTTTGTATACTTTTAACAACCCGTCAACTTCTTTTGTCTATTTTTTTTCTATATTAGTCACTTTTATAGTGCAAATTCAACTTCCTGTGTTTATTTTCTGTCTAGAAAAAACCCATCATCATCATGCATACTCACGGAATTAAAGTAGCGGTCATGGTCACCGGACTGAGTGATCACGTTCTGCGCGTCTGGGAAAAACGCTACGGAGCCGTCACCCCCAAACGAACCGAAACCAACCGCCGGCTCTACTCGGATGCAGACATCGCGCGACTGCAAACCCTCGCAACTCTGGTCGAAAAGGGATATGCCATCAGCCAAATCGCCAAACTCAAGGACGCCGACCTGCATGACTTGCTCGGTTCTGTAGCGTCCAGCAATGAACGCCGAGAACTGGAACGCAACACGGACCAAAGCAAGCAATTCATTCAACAGGCCGTTTCAGCCATCCGGCAGTATGATCAAAAGCGCCTCGAATCCATTTTTGACGAGGCTTCTTTACGACTTGGCTACTCGGGCTTGCTCGAACTGGTTATCATCCCCGTTATGCAACATGTCGGTGACGATTGGGCCAACGGCCGCCTGACAAGTGCCGGAGAACACGCGGCCACCAGCTTTGTCAAAGAATACCTCGCGCACAGTGTCAGATCCTTTGCCATCGAGGAACACGCTCCCGTGCTGGTTGCCACCACACCGGCCGGACAAATGCACGAGCTCGGAGCTTTCATTGGATCTTGCCTCGCCCGGAAAAACGGTTGGAAAATTGTCTATCTGGGTCCCTCCCTCCCAGCCGATGAAATTGCGGGTGCGGTCATCGAGGCCAAGGCCGACGCACTGCTGCTTAGCATCGTCTATCCCATTGACGACCCCAAAATGGACAGTCAACTCATCCGCCTGAGAAAACAACTCCCTGAACAAACTCCGATTCTAGTCGGAGGAAGCCAGGTGGCCAACTACGAACGCTCGCTCACCGATATCCAGGCAACCCACATCCCCACCCTCTCCGGCCTGCAGGCTGAACTGCAAAAGATCAGAGAGTCGAGACTGGTCTGAGCAGAATGACCCGTATTCACGCATCATTTTGCCAAACGCACCCTTCTCCTTATACCATTTGATCAGTTAAATTGGCTGAATGGCACTGAAGGTTTTCGATTTTAACTAGGCGCAAGGAAGGCGCATAGCGGGCTATGCAACCGACGCGCAACAACGGTAAAATCTAAAAGGTTCAGTGCCCCCTTGCCATTCAGCTTGCTGACTGACTCATCATCTTAAACTCAAACCATTCTGCCAATTTAACTGGGAGAATGGTATTACTCCCGATAGGAAGAGGAGTCGTTGTATTTTTCTCCTTCATCTGCGTGCTTACGCTTGATGGTCGCGGAGAATTTTCAGAAGGGTTTTGTCGTCATATTACAATTTAAATACGGGTTACCATCTTTTTTTGACGCGTTGATCCTATCTTTCGTTTTGGTCGCAGGTATCATTGATGTGACTCTGCGATTAGGCGACTTCAAGTGCTGTTACAGAGCCGAAGTTGCAGACCTAATACAAAAGACACAAAAGAAAGAAGTGGCTTGGTGTAAATTGACGACCGAGAATAAATGTATTTACTTTGTATTTAGGCTCTGATGAGAACATAGCATATAGGCGTTAACACAGATGAAAAACAATAAAACAATACTTATAAGTTGGAGATCTCCCCATCGGGGATTTGCTCTGGTGGCTACCATTTCTGTGATGGTATTGCTGGTAATGATTGCCTTGGCAATGCTTTCGATGTCTACGATTGAAATTAGGCAAACGCAAAGAAATGCCGCCAAGCATGAGGCTCGGGCAAACGCGCGTATGGCCTTAATGATAGCGATAGGTGATTTACAGAAATATGCTGGGCCTGACCAGAGGGTGACGGCGACAGCAGGGATTCTGGATACCGACCCGCAATCCGCTGAAGTCGATGGAATACGTCACCCCAACTGGGTGGGGGTTTGGCGAACAGATGGCTTAAAGAAAGAAGATCAGGATACCGCTATTATTGTGGCAGACCCGGACCGTGACCATCAGGCCTTGATTGACCGACGAGAGGATGCCGGATATGACCGTGAAAGTGAGGTCTTGTCGTGGCTGGTCAGTGGTGAGGACTCGGATCCAAAGCAATCTGCCGGTAATAATGAGATGGTTCGTCTATACGCTGTGGATAATCTACCTGTTGGTGTGAGTCCGGATGCAGTTGATGTTTACGCGGAGAGGGTGAGAGTGATGGGAGATTCATCTGTTGGCGGGGCGGCACTGAAGGGGCATTATGCGTATTGGGTCAGTGATGAGGGAACCAAGGCCAAGATGAATATTGGGGATGTGTATGCTGGGAAAAACCCGGATAAAAATGATCCTTCGGATGGTGGTTATTTCAAGTATTTGACTGCCCAAAGAAACGATTTTACACAAATTTTTGCGGACTATGATCAAGTGGCCCCTGATGAAATTTTTAAGATGATGACTGGCTCTCAAGCCAGTTTGTTGGATATGGGAGTGCCCGAGGGGTATAGCGATGCCTCGAGTGCGATGGATGTGTTACGTCACGACATTACCACCTATTCGTCCTCGCTTTTGGTTAATGTAGCTGAAGGAGGACTGAAAAAAGATCTAACCGCATATTTGGAGAGTTCAGGAACGGTTCCGACGCTTGGCACCATGCCAGGTGTAAGTGATGAGCTTGGTTTGATTGGACATGTGGACAAGCGGGAGACGATTGGCCCAAAGTATGGTGCATTGCGTTCGTGGTATGCTTTGAAGGAGGATGTGTCTGGGGGATTAGGGAGTCGGAGTGTGAGTATGACCACGCCCAATGTCATGCCTGGTGGTCCGGCCATATATCATTCCGGAGGGGTCGACCCTACCAAATTTACGAAGCAACCGATCCACCCGGTTTTGAAGGAGGCTGTTTATTACGTGAGCCACGCGTATGATTCCAACCCGACATCAAGGAAAGTGTATGAGTTTATCTACCCGCGTGTAGTGCTCTGGAACCCATACAACGTAACTTTGAATGCTGACGAAATGTATGTCTTGATGGATATGCGTTTGACCTTATATGTGAAATACAGGTTTCGTGACAGCTCGGGGGCGTGGATTGAGAAGTCGTTTGATACCTGGTTGGCTTTTGGGGGGCTCAATGCCAATACCAGAGCGTTTACAATTCCAGCCACTAGTTTTAAACCTGGAGAGGCTCTTGTGTTTACGGCCATGCCGACTGGGTCGATGTTGAAGGGAAAGGCCGTGCCCTTTAGTGACCCTCGTTCCAATCTGCGCGGCAATCGATTGAGTGCATCTCATGCGCCGTCTGAATTGCATTGCTTTTACAACGAAAAAGGCACCTTGCCCGTTGGGACAGACATGTCTTCGGTTAGTTTGCGATATGGTGGAATTTTTTGGAATGGGACCAAGCCGACTCAAAGTGTATATTTGTTCGGAGCGAATGAGGGAGGAACCCCAACAGTAAATAATCTGGGGACTTCTGCATTCCCAACGTTGCAGCAAATACATTTGGATAATTACTCCCGGGAAAATAATGGTCGATGGCTACCGACGTATTACCCTTACTCCACTTATGATCTGGATGAGTTATTGAGTGGGGGTGTTTCACCGGATACCTTGAATGCATTCGGGCTGAGGTTCCGTCATATTTACGAGAGCCATTCCAACAGGGCCAATGGTGTGCTGCTGGATGAACCATGGTACTCAGCTCCCATTATCCATAATAATATCAGGGCTGGCCGGGTTCATCGCTGGAGCCGCGACAATTTTTTTGGACAGCGTTATGCTGGTGGTGCGGTGGATGCCAATTACAGTGGCCCTGCAGCTCATTTGTATAGCTACGGTCCACTTGCCCAATGTAGGCAGTGGCCGGAATGGAATGATTCGGAAGTAGCTCCTCACTTTAACGATGGGCGCTACAGGTCTGCGGTTTTTACAGATTCTTCTTTCGGGGGAAGCTCCCATGTTTACCCCTTGTTTGATTTGCCACATAAAGATGTTCCACTTTTTTCTCTGGCGTCACTGCAACATGTGCAGCTAACCCCATACCTTTGGCATCCGAGCTACGCGATTGGTAACTCCTTTGCTCCCCCGTATAACGATTTGGGTGTAACAGCTCAAAGCTGGAATGAGGAGCGTGACGAGTGGGGGGATAAATTGAGGCAGTTGCAGCCCGGAGTGAATGATTTCGTGCATCAACTGAACAGCTCCAACGATAACACCCAAGTGTATGACCTATCTTATGAGGTGAATCATTCAATCTGGGACAAATTCTTTTTGTCGTCAATACCTCGGAATAAATCCCACCATGGATGGGGAGGAGGCAATGAGTGGAGTGAGGATGTGCCGATTCCAAATTCAAGGTATCATGTGGTTTCATCTTATTCGGATGCTGGAAGTTATGATGAACTAACCGATTATCATAAATCGGCCAAGGGCTTGATTGTGGATGGAGCCTTGAATGTAAACTCTACCAGTGTGCTTGCTTGGGAGTCGTTTTTACGTGCATTTAACGGGATTGGAGCTCCTGTTCGCTCTGGACCTGAGGGATCATCAGATGGTCATTCTTTTTCTAGGTTTATGCTTCCTGAATCGAGAGATGTGATACCAGCCGATATTAGTGAATCCGGTTTGTGGGGGGGATATCGGCGATTATCTGATGATGATATTCGCCGCTTAGCTGAGGAGATCGTTATCGACGTCAAGAAGCGCGGCCCGTTTATCAGCATGGCGGATTTTGTAAATCGTCGATTGCTGCAGACCGAAACATCATTTCGCCATCCAGAAATTGCTTATGCCGGGGCTCTCCAATCCGCCATCAATCGCGCTGGGCTCAATGATGCCCTGCAAGGGGATCCTGCCTCAGAGTTTACTATGCCTGACCCGGATAAGGCAAAAACCTATCAATATGGTGCGGAGTATTGGGGTGGCCCGATTCGTACGCCTAAACCCCAGCAGTATGATACTTTTGAGTATCAGCCTAAAAGTGGAAGTAAGCTCACGATATCGGAGGCTGCGGGAGCATCAGGGTATTTGATGCAGGGGGATATTTTGCAAAAAGTAGGGGCCGCACTGTCTGCTCGCTCGGATACTTTTGTGGTTAGGGCATACGGAGACTCAGTGGATGCACGGGGGCAGGTCTTAGCTCGAGCCTGGTGCGAAGCTGTGGTTCAGAGGACCGTTGAACCGATCCACCCGGATCAGGATTCGGCAGGTTTGAATCCAGTCAAAGGAGATAGCCGAGATTTGGGTCGACGCTTCAAGGTGATTTCTTTCAGGTGGTTG
The DNA here is from genome assembly GCF_013391475.1 of Oceaniferula marina. NCBI lineage: Bacteria > Pseudomonadati > Verrucomicrobiota > Verrucomicrobiia > Verrucomicrobiales > Verrucomicrobiaceae > Oceaniferula > Oceaniferula marina. Next base: position 107,509 of record NZ_JACBAZ010000008.1, read on the forward strand.
ACGTCCGATGAAGTCTAATGAGAGTCAGGAGATGTGATGATGGCAAATAAACAATTGAAATTGAATCAGCTTTCTATGATGAAGTTTTGTGCAGCAGGCATCGTCGGGTTTGCTCTGCTTTTAGGGGGAGGCTTTTCCTTTGGTCAGGACGGAGAAGATGACGAGGAACGTTCGGAAAAGCGCAAGGAGCTTCCTTATGTTGATGTTTTTGTGATACCCGTTGGCCCTGTTCCCTTGGCCCGATTCGGCAAGGTGAAGTCTCCTCCGAAACCTCAAAATGGCAAACAGGCTGGAGATCAGGGAAGTTCAGAGGGGGCATCGCCCAAGGAAAATGAAAAGGCTTTACCAAGTGGACCCAAAGGGTTTGTCGTCTTGCAGAGGGACGCCAGTGAGTATCCGCCACGAGCGTTGTATTTAAAACAGGGTGATAAATTTGCTGTGCTACCCTGTGCTCAGAATAGCATCGGTACACCTGTTCGGGTTCCTCTCAAGAGCAGTAATCTGGAATTCTATGAACGGCAGGTAAACTCCGAAGGCAAGCATGTCTATAAAAAATATCACAGTCACCGATGGAACCCTGAGCAGAAACGGTTGTTAGTGACGATTACCAAACCTTTGGCCAGCAAGTATTGGACGAAACCACAAATCAAAATCTATGATCTTTCTCCTGAACTGGTCAAAGGGAAACCTTTGCTCGTGGTGAATGCAGGGCAAGAGCGTGTGGTTGGATTAACGATGGGCGGTCAAGCAAAGCGCCTCAAGCCATTTGCTAAAACTTCGTTAAGTAGTGACAAAGAGGTGTTGTCGTTCAAGATGGGAGTTCTGACCAAAACAAATAAACTGCATGCACCACAACAGCTGACTGTCCCCAACCGACGGAATGAGCAGATGTTGATACTGGCATTTCCTTGTTCGTCCGAGGAATCGTTTCGAGGCTTGAAAATGATCCGCGGCCGCATCATGCCTGATCAATATCGTAAGGTTGATCTGCTGGATACCAAACGAGGTGCGTGAGGGCTTCACTTTTTGTAACGAGCTACAACAAAGTTTTCCAACCTTAAAAAAATACCCCCTGATGTAAAGCATGGTTGAGGTTAGCGAGACCATCGCTTTAAATGCGAGGTGTGTTTTTCGTAGAGCCTTGATATGCGGAGGTAGCGTTTGAGGCGTCGTTGTATTTTTTTTCCTTCGTCTGCGTGCTTGCGCTTGATGGTCGCGGACAATCTTCAGAAGGGTTTTGTAGTCATATTACAATTTAAAGCCGATCATCATCTTTTTTTTGTCGCGATGATCCTATCTTTCGTCTTGATAATAGGTAGGATTGATGAGGATCCGAGATTGGGTGGCTGCAAGTGCTGCGCAGGACCGAAGCTGCAAACCATATACAAAAGACACAAATGAAAAAAATATTACTTAAAACCCTACTGTTCGCTGCTGGGGCGTCGGGCGTATCAGCTACCACTACACTGGCAACGTATATTGACGGCGCAGACTATGCAGACACCAACACGCCGGCAGCCTCATCTGATGCGAGTATTACGGCGTCGGTGATGAGCTTTGAGAGCCTGAGCGGAGGGTTCGGAGGACCTGTGCGTGACACATTTGGAGATGTCCCAGTAGGAGGTGCCGGAGATAGTTCTTTTTGGTATATTATAAACGCCAACCAGGATTTAAGCTCTGATCCTGGAGCTGCGTCTGCGGTTGCATCTGATTATTTTGGTTTTATGGTCACCGTCGATGCCGGTTCTGCCATCAATGCCACAGCTCTTACCTTTGATTGGGGGATTGGCAATAATGATGGGACCGTTACAGGGGCGATTCTAGGTTGGCGTGCCTTTGCCAGTGTCGATGGCGGAGCCTTCACTTCAGTCGGTACAAGTGAAGTGACCACAGACGTTGTTACTAAAACCTGGCTGGGGCAAACGTCAGCCAATCTCGATCTCGCCGGGTTGGCGACAACCGGTGACGGCGGAAATATCGAAATAAGAATTCAACAGTGGACCTCAAGCTCCTCCGGCGGTTTGCATAACTCTTATCAAAACCTGACTATTCATGGAGATATCCAAGCGGTGCCAGAACCATCCTCGGCAGCTCTTCTCGGTCTTGGGGGATTGGCATTGATCATGCGTCGCCGAAAGTAAGGTAAACGATTTATCCTTTGATCAATGATGAGGGGGGCTGCCACTGAGGTTGCTCCCCTCATTTTTTTTAAAGCCATTAGGGCACCTATCTAGGCCCGTCTGACCTGGCCAAATGATGGGCATCTTCGAAGATATCGGAGAAGCCCATTTTTTATGACATTGTTATGCCCAGCACAAAATGCAAAAATTATTGCTTCCAAGAAACCCATGCCTGTAATATGACGATCACGATCTTCGTAGAAACTTTCAGCACTTTGAGAAGTCACTTTTTCTCTTATTCCGCTGTTTGTAACCAGAAACCACAAGTCATGATCCGAACATCTTTTTTAAAACTGGCCATCGCTACCCTGAGCCTCACTTCAGCGATGGCGGCCGAACATCACGTTCAACTCGAAACCAGCGACAGCGATCGTGACATCATAGCCAAGGCAGCCTCACTCACTCCGAGCCGAGCTCAGCTTTTACACCATCAAGACGAGTTCAATGGCTTCATCCACTTTGGCCCCAACACCTTCACCGGAGTCGAATGGGGAAATGGAAAAGAAGATACCAAGGCTTTTAACCCACCTGAAGTTGATACCGACCAGTGGTGCCGGATCATGAAAGCTGCGGGAATGCGTAAAGTCGTCATCACCGCCAAACACCACGACGGCTACTGCACCTGGCAAACCCGCTATAACAAAGACTTCTCCATTCACCAGTCCCCATGGAAAAACGGCAAAGGTGATGTGCTAAAAAAACTCTCCGACTCCTGCAAAAAACACGGCCTTAAACTCGGAGTCTACCTCTCCCCCGCCGACCTCTATCAGATCGAAAACGCCTCCGGACTTTACGGCAATCTAAGTAAGTATCAGGACAGCATGATCCCCACCGATCCGGCCAGCTTCAAAAGCAACCCGATGAAGCAGCGCAAGGTCGCCAAGGACCTCCCCACGTTCAAGGTCAGCGCAGACGACTACAACCGCTACTTCATGAACCAGCTCTACGAAGTGCTCACCGAGTACGGCCCGATCCACGAAGTTTGGTTCGACGGAGCTCACCCAAAACGAAAAGGTGGCCAAACCTACATCCGTGAAGAATGGTTTAAGATGATCCGGAAGCTCGCCCCGGAAGCCGCCATCTTTGGCGGCCCTGACGTCCGATGGTGCGGCAATGAACACGGTGGCACCCGGAAATCCGAGTGGAATGCCATTACGGTGGATCATCTCGCCGTCTCTGGCTACGACCGCCCGGCCCAGAACATCGGGACCGATCAGGAAATCCTCGCCAAAGGATACGAAGTCTATGGCAAAAAATTTAAATCCAACTACCTCTACTACCTGATCTCTGAAGTGGATGTATCTATCCGACACGGCTGGTTCTGGCGCAACGACACCGAGCAGCACGTCCGCGATGCCGATGACATCTTTGACATGTATGAGCGATCGGTCGGGGGAAATGCGGTGTTCCTTCTTAATGTCCCACCCAACAACAAAGGCAAATTTTCGGCTCGTGACGAAGCATCACTGATGGAAGTCGGCAAACGGATCAAGAACACTTACGGAACCAATCTTGCCGAAGGAGCCACCTCAGAGGTTCAGGGTATTTTCGATGGTAAATTAACCACCTACTGGCAACCGCAACAAGAATCCGGAGAATTCACCGTCACCCTGCCAAAGCCACAAAAAATCAACCGCATCCTACTCCAGGAAAACATCAAAACCGTCGGCCAACGAGTGAAGCAACATGCCGTTGATGCCTGGATCAATGGTCAGTGGAAAGAAATCTCCGCAGCGACCACTATCGGCTACAAACGAATTCTTCGTTTCCCTCCGGTCATGACAGACCGGATCCGTGTCCGAATCCTCGAATCCAGATTCCAGCCAACCATTGCCAATTTCTCGGCTCATTATTATCAAAGTCCACCGCTACCGGTTAGCATTACCCGAAACGCCAAAGGGCAAGTCACCATCAGTATCAATAACAGTAAACACCATCAACAAGACTCGGGACTCACGCTCCACTACACACTCGACGGCAGCGAACCCTCGGAGCACTCCTCAGTTTACACCTCCCCCTTCCAGCTACCTAACGGAGGAATAGTCAAAGCGCGTAGCCATGACGGTGAAGCATTCGGCCCGACCGCCTCCACCCGCCTCGGCATCTCCCAGCAAGGCTGGAAGATCCTCTCCGTTTCGAGCGAACATGATAACCAGTATGCAGCAGCCAAAGCCATTGATGGAAACCCCAAAACCTTTTGGCACACATCGTGGTCAAGCAATCAGACACATCCGCATCATCTCACTATCGATCTTGGTAAAGTAGTCGATATTGCAGGTATCACCTATCTCCCTCGCCAAGACAAAAGGGTTCCCGACAGCATGATTGAAACAGGCTCGGTCGAACTCAGCCTGAACAAGAAAACCTGGCACTCCGCCGGCGACTTCACCTTCGGAAACTTACTGAACGATCCAAGCCTGCGCAGCGTCCTCTTCAAAAAATCGGGGCGTGCTCGCTACCTCCGATTCAACACCAAAACCGGAGCTCAGGGAAAACCCTACGCCGGAGCCGCTGAGATCCAAGTGTTAGCGAAATGATTGAAAACGATCGGATGAATTTGAATACACATTGAGCATTCCAAAGATTCTTCTACAAATCCTCCAGCCAATCAATGGATTACTCGCTATCTGCAGTTGAACCGATCATTCAACCTCAATGGTAAAGCTCTGACCTAACACATTGCTAGTACTACCAGGGGAAGAAAAATCAGGAACCTCTCCTAGACGGTTGCCATAACTCGCCTGGGTGACCCCTGGCCGAAGTCCCTCGATGCTCAGCAATGGGGCAAAACGATCCCCCCTACCATCAGGTCCGTATTTGATCTCAACAAGCCCAGGGGTCTCTACAAACAAACCTGTGAAGTATCCCCCACCGATGGACGTCACACCGGTGGTATGCTTTACAACCGGAATCCGTTCCCCCACTAGCAAGCGGAGTGGTGGCAGCGGCTTTCCCATTTTGACCAGAGTCCGGTCGTGCTGATAATATTTCACTCCGCCACAGGAGCAGAACAACGAGGAAATACCGGCTAACAAACATAGCTTTGAAAAAGTAGTGAGGGTAACTTCCATGATAAAATATGCACAATATGCGAAGGAATTAGGATAATACGGGTGGTTGGCTTCAGGTCAAGGCAACATGATGCATGTACCATGATATTACGATCCTCACACATCATCTCGTTAGGTCTCTGCCTGAGTTTGTGCAGCACCTTCATCACTTCCTGCCAGCAACAGCAATCGACAACATCCAGTTCCGAGGGAAAAGCAGAACTCGGCACGTTTGAAGGACAATCCGGGTCGATCAATATTGCCGGAGGAACCGCACATATTCCGGTCATGCAAAAAGCGGCCAAAGCCATCATGGCCTCCCACCCGGATATTCAAATCACCATTGCCGGAGGTGGATCCGGTGTTGGAGCCCAGCAGGCAGGCAAAGGCCTTGTCGATATTGGTAATACCGGTCGCCCACTCAAGGAAAAGGAACTCGCACTCGGACTGGTTTCCCACCCCTTTGCCATCGATGGTGTAGCCATCATTATCCACCCTGACAACCCCGTGGGCGAACTTAGTAGTCAGCAAGTAGCCAGCATCTACGCGGGAACAACCACCAACTGGAAAGATCTGGGCGGGGCTGACCAAGCCATCCACTTATTCACTCGGGACGAGGCCAGCGGAACGCGTTCGGTCTTTGTGAAAAAGCTTCTCAAGCAAGGAACCGTTGCCCAACATGCCAATGTCACGGCCTCCAATGGAGCGATGAAAACGGCCATCGCCGGCGACCCCGGGGCAATCGGCTACTGTAGCATCGGCTATATCAACGAGATGGTGAAAGCTCCCAAACTCGATGGCATTGAACCGAGCAACGCCAATTGTGTCTCGGGCGAGTATCCGGTGATGCGTAAACTCTACATGAACACCAAAGGTAATCCGGAAGGACTGGCCAAAACCTTCATCGACTTCATCTGCAGCAAAGAGGCCTCCACCTATATTGAAGCTTCGGGCTACATTCCTCTCCATGCAGGAAACTGATTCCATCCTGCCTGCGGCCTCACGCATTCCACACCTATGCCTTCTCGGGCTGGTGATCCCGGTCTTTGTTCTGATTGCCCTACTCTTCGGCTTTTTATTCTGGTTTTCGCTACCTGTTTTCTATTCAGGCGGCAACTCGATCTTCAGCGGAGAATGGCAACCGGAACAAGGGCACTTTGGTATCATTCCGATGATCAAAGGCTCAATGCTGCTGGCGGTCCTGACGCTGTGCCTGAGCTTCCCCGCCGCCGTGGGTATCAGCGGGTTCTGCTTGCTGCACCCAAAACACCGCATCACGAGCCTGGTTCACGGTATGGTTCGCTTTATGACAGGCATCCCGACGGTTGTCTACGGACTCGCAGCACTCATGCTGCTGGTGCCCCTGCTCCGCACATGGTTCACCCAAAGTTCCGGCTTCGGATTACTCGCCTGTTTACTCGCCCTGAGCCTGCTCACACTTCCAGTGATGATCATGATTCTCGAAAACCAATTACGCGAATCGCTGAACCAACATCAGCTGACGGGGACCTCCCTTGGTATGAGTCGGAGTGAAATACTCACCCACATTATTATCCCCTGTGCGCCACAGGCATTTGCGTCCGCCATCGTCTTAGGATTTGGAAGGGCTGTTGGAGATACCATGCTGCCCTTGATGTTGGCTGGAAACGCCCCACAAAACCCGGAATCACTATTTGATTCCATCCGAACCCTCACGGCCCACATCGGGCTGGTTCTATCCACTGAGCACGGAAGCGCAACCTACAACTCTCTTTTTGCTTCGGGGTTTATGCTCCTGGCCATCAGTGTGTCGCTAACCGTAATCACGCGAAAACTGGAGCGGTCCTACCAGCGTCGACACCCGCAAGCATCCTCAAGCGCCCAACCATGAGAGCCCGGCTATTCCATCTCTGGTGCCTGGTATGCACCTGCTGTCTGATCCTCACCCTGGGAGGGATCGTTTTCTATCTGGTCTCTCAATCCTTACCGTATCTGAATGGGGCTTTGTTCTTCGGAGATACGCCCGTATGGGATGCCATCTCTGGAAAGACGCGGGTTTGGGGGGCTCTCTGGCCGGCCTGTGTCGGAACCTTTTCGGTGACCATCATCGCGCTGTTGATCGCCCTGCTCCCCGGCATCGCGACCGGTATTTGGCTTGCCGAGTTCCCCCGCTCGCGCTTCAGTACGGGCCTCGGTCTAGCGATTGATGTTCTGGCCGGAACCCCCTCCGTGCTCATGGGCCTGTTCGGGTTTACGATGATTCTCTTTCTAAGGGAGCACATTGCTCCGGCAGCCAATCACAGCCTCTTACTTTCTGCCAGCTGTCTGGCGATTCTCATCCTCCCCTATCTTGCCAGCACCACGCGCACCGCGATGCAAAGTGTGCCACTCTCCTTACGGATCAGCACCCACGCCCTCGGCATGAACCACTGGCAACGTATCTGGTACGTTCTTTTACCCCGATCAACCAAAGGCATACTCAGCGGCATCATGCTTTCCTTCGGACGTGCAGCCGAGGACACGGCGGTCATCATGCTCACCGGGGCCGTGGCCAGTGCAGGGCTTCCAAGCAGCCTTCTGGCCCGATATGAAGCGCTGCCATTCAGTATTTTCTATTACAGTGCCCAATATCAGACCAAAGGTGAGCTTGGACTCGCCTTCGGGGCATCCGTCACCCTAATGTGTTTGACCGCCACTACCTTTGCGATCACAGGGATGGTCTATCAACAATCACTAAGCCCCCACCATGACTGAAACGCTCCAACAAGATTCCAGCTATGCCGCCCGACTCGAAAACCTCAAGGTCGACTTTTCCGGAACGACCGTGGTGGACGTGCCCGAACTAAATATGGAACAAGGCCTCATCCATGTGGTTTCCGGACCATCGGGGTCAGGGAAAACCAGCCTGCTCCGGTCATTTAACCGCCTGAATGAGTGCTTTCCACACTGCCGGACCAGTGGCCGGATCCATCTGACGCTGGGGAACCAGCGCATCGACATCCAATCGCTGCCGGACACACGCCTCGCTGCGCTGCGCCAAAAAGTGGCCATGGTCTTTCAGTCCCCCAACGTTCTGCCTGGAAGCATCGCCCATAATTTAAAGCTCCCACTCAAAGTCACCCGAAACCTAAAAGGCGCGGAGGCGGAATCCACCATCCGCAAATCCCTGCAACAGGCAAAACTCTGGGACGATGTCAGGGAGCGGATAAACCACCCGGCAAGCTCCCTGTCCGGCGGACAACAACAACGGCTCTGTCTCGCCCGGGCCCTTGCACTCGACCCCGAGATTCTGCTACTCGATGAACCCACCGCCTCCCTCGATCCCGACGTCACCGGACAAATCGAAAACCTTCTCCTCGAACTCCGGGGACGCTATACGATGATTCTGGTGTCTCACTCGCGCCGCCAGACCGCCCGGCTGGCAGATACCCACTACCGCTGCGAAAACGCAAAAATCGTTGAAATTCAAAGGCTTCGATCATGAGCAAATAGCGCAAACAAACAAAATATGCGCATTGAATAAGAACCGGGATTCCTTGCTTTCCACAAGCTCCTGTGCTACATCGCCGACGTCATGCCAGTAGCAACACCACAACAATACGCCGCTATGCTTGATGCCGCCCAGAAAGGTGGCTACGCATACCCCGCCATCAACGTCACCTCGATCACCACGATCAACGGTGCACTCAAAGCTTTCGCTGAATCCGGATCCGATGGAATCATTCAGGTTTCCACCGGTGGTGGATCCTTCGCCTCGGGAACTGCCGTGGCCGATGAAGCCTTCGGTGCCATCGTGCTTGCCGAAGCAACTCACCTGCTCGCCGAAAAATACGACATCCTCGTCGGCCTGCACACCGACCACTGCCACCCGCAAAAAGTCGACGGATTCCTCCGCCCACTGCTCGAAGCCTCACGCAAGCGTATTGCCGAAGGCAAAGGACCTCTTTTCAACTCCCACATGTTCGACGGCTCCGTCGTTGAACTCGATGAGAACCTCACCATTTCCAAAGAGCTTCTCAAGGAGTGTGCCGAGCTCGACATCATCCTCGAAATCGAAGCCGGCTGTGTCGGTGGAGAAGAAGACGGTCACGACACCTCCGGCCTTCCAGCCGAGAAACTCTACACCTCCACCGAGGACATGATGCAGGTCTACGAAACGCTCAACAGCATCGGCCGCTTCATGTTTGCCGCCACCTTCGGTAACGTGCACGGAGCCTACAAACCCGGCTCGGTCAAACTCAAGCCAACCATCCTCCGCGACGGCCAAAATGCCGTGACCGAAAAATACGGTCCGGAAGCCGAAATGGACCTCGTGTTCCACGGAGGATCCGGATCCGACCTCTCGGACATCCGTGAAACCCTTGAATACGGTGTGGTCAAGATGAACATCGACACCGACACCCAGTATGCCTTCACCCGCCCCATCGCGACTCACATCTGCGAAAACATCGAAGGTGTGCTGAAAATCGACGGCGAGGTTGGAAACAAAAAAGTCTACGACCCACGCGGCTACCTCAAGAAGGCCGAGCAAAGTCTCTGCGACCGCCTCAAGGAAGCTTGTGACGACCTGCTTTCCACCGGCAAGACGATCTTCGGAACCGTCTAATTCAAGACGAAAAAGTAAAGTATTTACCAACACCGCAGCCGGACCGGCTGCGGTGTTTTTTTTGAGCCTAAAGCCAAGCCCATGAGGCAATGGATCAAGAGCTCACATTAAAAATGTTAAACAAACGGGAATTTTCAGCCGGCTTAACGCTCTGTGGAAGTCTCCCACGGATCGAAGTTATACCAAGTAGTAAACAGACGGGACGATAGCCGAGATGAATGAGTTCTTTGGTAAGGCGCGACGAAGGAATGGTGCGGGCACCATGACTAAGGAGAAACAAAGCCAAAGGAGTCATTCATCCGGAACTCTCATGGATCACGCAGTGCTTTTCCAAATACCTCAATAACGATCAATCGTCTCGTCTGTTTTGCGGAGTGGTATTATAAACTAAACATATTGACCATCCCTTCTGGATCTGTTACATGCTAACTCAGTGTAAGTGACTTACGCGTATCATTACCTCACCCTCATTAGTTCATGAAACTCACGTCCATACTTTTTTTCATCCTCAGCACTGGGTTTACTGGTGCCACCATCACTCAATGGGAGACCTTCTCGCAAGGCATTTCCAGTAACATCACCTCCAGCACCAATGGAGGTTCTGGCTGGGTATTGGATGGGTCAGCGGGAGTAGTCTATGATTACGGCAATCTGAATGACGACGGCAACCCTGACACCATCGGAGCAGGAGGAGCCATTGAATACATCTTCAACCTTTCCGACACCGGCGGAGCCGTTGCACTGGGAAACTACACCGGCTGGAGAACAGAGCAGACCAACCTCAGACTTGAACAGTGGCAGAACCAAGGAACCTTTGGAATCACCATCCCCGGATCAGGTGACTGGAAATTCAATGGAGCACCCTCTATTTTTGATACCGATACCCACGTTCTCTTCAACGGCCGCACCGATGGAGAAATGGAAATTTTCGTTAATGGAACATCCCAAGGTATCGCTACCCGTGGCAGCTGGATTCTCAACGGTGGCAGCGGTTACATCGGAGCCAACAATGGTGGCGGAGCTCCCTCCACAGGTACTTTCTACGGAGTGGCATCCTATGACACGGCTCTCACATCACAACAGATTTCCGGTCTTTTCGCAGCGTATTCAGCTCCTGTGCCTGAACCGTCTTCCGCAAGCTTGCTCACGCTCGGAAGCCTTTGCCTTCTCCTGAGACGCAAAAAATAAAAGCTTCCTCATTTTTTCCAACCAAGCCACCGACCTCGTCAGGTTGGTGGCTTTTTTCGTGCCAGTCAAAACTGGTTCTGACACAGTCGTTCGAAAAATTCTCTTTTCACCCGCCCTTTGGCGAATACATTAACCCGCGACTCACTGAACCGACCGACCTTACAAGCATTCATGAAGCAAAAACAACAAGACAACCCGCTGGCGAACATTATGTGGAACGTATTGATTCCAATTGTCGCCCTGAGCTTTCTCGGAAAAAATGGAGATAAGTTCTATCATGTCGGACCGGTTCTCGGCATGCTCATTGCCGTGTCTCTACCTGTGATTTATGGTGTGCGTCATTTGATCATTAATAAAAAGCCGAACTTTTTTTCCATTCTGGGAATCGTCAGTATTTTGCTGACTGGGGGCATTGCGATCATGGCCTACCAGGACAACGGCACCGTCGACGAGCAGGCCCCTTTCTGGTTTGCCATGAAAGAGGCTGCCATCCCCTTTGTCTTCGGCCTTACCATCCTGATCTCCCACTGGACCAAAACCCCGCTGGTCCGAGTCTTCCTCTACAACCCTGACTTTTTTAACATTCCGGCGATCGAAAAACGCATCAAGGCAAATAATGCAGGCCAGGGGTACAAAAAACTGATTCTCTCAGGCACGCTGCTGCTCGCTGGCTCCTTTTTCATCAGCATGGTGATGAACTATTTCCTAGCCATGTATTTTCTCAACGGTAACACCGGCTCCCAAGAGGACTTCAATGACGGTGTAGCCAAATTGACGGGCTGGGGCTTTGCCGTCATCGGCATTCCCATGATGGTCATCCTCATGGTTACCATGTGGAGATTCGTCAGTAAGCTCAAGCTTCTGACCGGTATGGAGAACGAGGAAATTCTTCTCCCCCGCTAAGTGCACTTGGGACGGTTCGCGCCAGAACATCATCGGTGTGGATTCGCAGTGGTGGATGCAGGCCCATCCGTCCTACCCTTGAATCCGTGTTGAATGTTCAGCGTTCTCAAAAAAAAGACAGGTGAATGGGCATCACGCCTCATTCCCTGTCCTTGCATGCTTACAGCTCCGGAACCGTTCTATTCCGGAGACGCTTAATCGACCACGGTATCAATCCGTGTTGCGAGCTCAATATCAAGCTCGGTGACACCATCAGCATCTTCGGTCTTAAGACGCAAGGTGACGCTCCCGTCACGAATATCAATCGCAGGAATGTGTTGAGCTTCTTCGGCAACTTCGGCAACGGTGTTGACGAAATCGATGCTCTCCATGTATTCCTCAAATTCGATGGTTCGGGTAATGGAATCGCCCTCAACCTCCCATTCCGGGCAACGTTTCAAGGCGGCGTCTAGTTCTTCGGCTGGAATCAATTCTTCTGACATAGAATAGGGTAGTTCGTGGGGTTCCGGCGCCAGATTGAGTGATGATGAACCATTTTGGCAAGTCTGTTTGTCCAACTTTTTTCATTTTTTCTGCTTCATGGTAATTTCAAGCTGTCCCACTGGGTGAGCGCCCCGCTCCAACTCCACCCCGAGGCCGCCCGGTCGGCAGAAGCTCCCTCCTTGATAATCAAATGGCAAGTCGCCTCCCAGCGCCAACACCGAGCCCCCAGACATGGCAAAATTCTCGTTGCACCTCTTCCGATCTACGGATAGGTTATCCACTATGAAATTACTTCCGTTCATCTGTCTCATCCCGCTAGCCATTCTGCTCAGCAGTTGCAGCAGCACGCCGCAAAGCCGAATCCAAAAGAACCCGGAACTCTACAACCGACTACCGGAAAAACACAAAGCTCTGGTTCAACAAGGGAAAATTGACCGGGGTATGAAGCAACCTGCTGTCTACCTTGCCATGGGCAACCCCGACAGCAAGGTGACAGGCAACCGTGAAGGACGTAGCTACGAGCGCTGGGATTACTCTGTTCTGACCCCCGTTTATACCAGCGGGTTTGGTGGCTACTACGGTTATGGCCGTGGTTACTACGGACGGGGGCCCTACTACGGAACCGGTTATTATCCTGAAGTCTACTACGTTCCGACTCGGGGATCTTCTGTCTACTTTCGTAAAGGCAGCGTAGTTGGATGGGAAAACAAACAGCGCTAATACACCAATGCGCTCCAAGCTCAAGAACGGACAATCGTCTTTATCCAAACACACAACAGCCCGGGGTCAGTCACCCCGGGCTGTTTTATTTGGTTTAAATCATCAGGGGCAACCCACTCCAGGCCGTCAACTGCCTGATGTGGCCTATCACTTTTTCAATTCAGCCTGCTTTTCCTTGGCTTGATCGATGAGTTTGCGCATGTACTTGGCTGGAAGCACTACAGGAACAGGCCCGGTATTCTTCAGGGCTACGGTCAGCCCGACAAATTCACCTTTCTGCGTAAACACAGGCTTACTCATGGAGATCCCTTGCTGGATATAAAGCAGTCTGGGACGTTTCACGATAGCTGAAACCCGTCCCATATTCACCTGTGCCTCCGAACGTAATTTTTCCGACATCCGGCCAACTCCAATGAGTTCATCCAGATGTAAGACCTCTACATCCTTGGAGCAATCGACAGCCGAGGCCTTAAAATCTGCAGCCTTATCGCCCTCCGGGTTGAGAGCCACAAAAGCCAGGCCCAAGTCCTCGTCATGCAAGACGAGTTTGGCATCATAGTCCTCCCCGCTGGCGTCGATCAGCTTCAACTCAGAAAGCTCACTTTCAAGTTTCAGTCCGGGTCGGTTCCCCACATTTGCCGCCAAATCCGGCTTGATCGTCCGGTATGCCACTGCCACCAGCCCGTCAGCAACAACAACGCCATTGCTCCAGAGCTCTTTTTCTTGGTTCCCCCCGGGCTGGCCATTCATGGTGATGCTGACTTTCAGCACGCCACGCACGCCCAGCACCGATGGTGCCTGATCGGCAAACACCTTACGGGCATCTTCTTTAATATCCGCCTGAACGAGTGAGACGTTGGCAAGCATAAGACCTGCAGCAACTCCCCAATGAATGCTTTTTTTCAATTTCATGGTATGTATTTGTTGGTTAATCGTTGATTTGTTATGTCGATATTCTGGATGACTCTTCCTTAACGGTTCTTCCAAATCGGATGAATTTCAATGAACTTGGTCAGTTTACCCCGCTTCACAAGTAAGACAATGTAATCGCTCTTCTTGGCTTCAATCTCAACCAGTTCTTTTTCTATCATTTCCAGCGAGCTTACTTCTTTCCCATTGATCTGGAGGATCACGTCGCCACCGGCAAGACCTGCCAATGATGCCCACCCGGCACGTTCAACACTGTCGACATAGATCCCCTGCTCAATTTTGGCCTCCACCGCATTTGCCTTGGATGGAACTCTCAAGGTGCACTCCAAGGTTTTATTAATCAGCTTTCGATACTCGCTGGAAGGCTTGGGAGCGGCTTGCAATACACAGGTAATTTGCATTTCCTTGCCATCCCGGATCACATCAAAGGAGACACTTTCATCGACCGGATACTCGCGGACCAGACTCTTGAACACTTCCGCATCACGTTCACGTTCGGCACGGATGACCTGGCCATCCATCTTCAGTATGAGGTCACCTTTGAGAAAACCGGCCTCTTCGGCCTTAGAGCCGGGAATCACCTGGGTGACCCTCACGCCCTTCTTACTCGGCACACCAAGCAACTTAGCCAACTCGCGCGTCAACACCTGCGTTTCCACCCCAACCCAGGCACGCTGCGCCGCCGATGATTTTGATTGGTTGGGCTCCTTTCCCAACTCCACGACCGTGGCCAACAACTGGCCTTTACGTTCAAATTCAACCAAGGTCTTCACTCCATCCGGCTGCCCGGCTTTCCGTTCAGCCACTCGCTCACGAGTGATTGTCACGACGTCTTTCATTTGCTGCACCGGCTTCTGGTTGACCGACAGGATGATATCGCCGGCCTTCAGTGCCGGTTTGCATGACGCCGCAGGACCCGATTTACTGATGCTCGAAACCCGAACCCCATCGGTATTCTCCCGCTTTAATGCCAGCGCGCTGCGCAAGGTCAGATCCCGGGCGGTGATGCCCCAATCAGGCATGGCAAGATCTTCACCTTTGGCTGCTGAACGTTCCACCGTGGTCACGTTCACCGTTTGTTTTTTACCATCGCGCTCAAATTTTACTTCCACCGATTTCGCAACCGGAATCCCCAGGACCACCCGATTAAAAAGCGGGAGGTGCTCGGGAGCCGAGGCATCCACAGCCAAACCATCCACATGGGTCACTAAATCTCCCACCTGCAACCCGGCTTCAGCCGCCGGTGAAGCATCAATCACCGCAGCAATCAACACCCCCGCCTTGTGCTTAGAGGACTCCAAACGAGGTTGGGCAATCATCCCAGTCCAAGACCGGCGAACCGTTCCGTTCTGAATCAGTTCATCCGCCACATACTTGGCAATGTCTGCAGGAATCGCACCGCCCAACGAGCCCAGCCCGATCTCATTGACTCCGATAATTTCACCACGCAAATTAACCAGAGGCCCCCCGCTGTTTCCAAAATAAATCACCGCATCGTGACCAATCCAACGGACCAAATCACCGACGGTCTCACCATCCTGTTTCACGCCAGAACTATTTCCTGGAGCAATCATCTCCATGTTCGCTACCACGCCCATGGTTACGGACTGAGATACTCCAGCCGGAGAACCCATCGACATTACCCGGTCACCAACCTTCAGCGTTTTAATATCACCGAAGCTTGCCACAGGAAGCGGTTTCATCGAATCGGGCACCTGATCCATATTCATCTTGATCACACAAAGGTCCGTTTGAGGATCCGTGCCAACCACTTCGGCATTGATCTTTTCCTTGTTCGCCAAGCGAACCCAAACCCGGGTGCCCTTGCCCGCAACATGATGGTTGGTCAGAATATAGCCGTCAGGGTGGATGATTGTCCCGGAACCGGTGCCTCCATTTTTTTGCATCCTTCCATCTTTGGGATTCTCCATGATCACATGAATCCGAACCAACGAGGGATACACCTTGGCGATGGCGGCATCCACCACCGCCTGATCTGCCGGGCTCTCCACCTTAACCGTTTTTGCCTGGATATCGGCACTGGTCAACGCCCCCAGGGCAAGCATACCCGACATCAATACATTTTTTGTTTTCATCTATTCGCTGATTATTAAAATACAAGGATTGTGAAAGAGGCACCTCAAAGGTCAGGCGACCAAACGGCCAGACATCCATGAAGACCTCTTCCGAAACATGCCCACGCAGCGACAAAGCCAGCCTGCTTTGTCTAATTTAGACAAAAAACATTCCCCGCCAGAACAACCACCACCCAATAGACGGTAGAAGGTCTCCTGCGATCAACCCAAGCGCCTCAAGAGATCAAAGGGAAATATCCCTGAGCTGTGGCCATCCGCCCAAAATACTTGCAAGGCATACCCCCCGACCTGCTGCATCCGCAGTGCCTGAAAACTACGGGACGTATGAATCACCTTGGGTTTTAAAACCCGACCCATAGCATCCGGCTCGCCCTGACAAGATGCGCAGGGGCAGGATTCCCTCAACACGTTCAGCTTGATGTAGCTCTCCTCACCATCACTCCAAGCCAAAGCCAACTCATCACCAATCACAGTCTGTTGAAGCAAACGAAGCATAGCAGATTATTCGGTTCTCATGCAGTCAGGACAAGATCAAACTGCGTAATTCCGAGCACCAAAAATCGCCGAGCCTACCCGAACAATGGTGGACCCTTCTTCAATGGCCGCTTCGTAATCGCCACTCATCCCCATACTCAAGCCAGGTAAAGACAAGCCTGAAGTCGACTCCAATTCATCCCTCAACTCACGCAAACGCGCGAACCACGGACGGGCATCCTCAGGGCATGCCACCGCGGGAGGAATACACATCAGACCTAGCACATTCAAGCCGTCTAATCCGTCAAGCTCCTCCAACTCCCGACGCAAATCATCAGGAGAAAAACCGCTTTTTCGCTCTTCCCCCGCCAGGTTCACCTGCAGATATACATCAGGATGACAACCCAACTCAACAGCGAGATTGGAAGTATACCGGGCCAGTTTAAGCGAGTCGATACCATGCAAAGTGCCAAACAGAGGCAAGGCCTTACGCACTTTATTTCGCTGCAAATGACCAATCAAATGCCAGCGCACCCCCTGCGGCAACGAAGGAATCTTTTCCATCCCCTCCTGCACTTTGTTTTCTCCAAACGCCCGGTGGCCGGCATCAATCACCTCGGCCACCACTTCCGCCGGCCAGGTCTTTGAGACCACCAGCAATTCGCAATCATCCTCACCCCGGCCCGAACGGATCAAGGCCTCAGCAAGCTGCTGCTTTACTTTCGCTAAATTCTCAGCAATCACTCCGGACATAAGTCAACTCCATCCAAGCCCTTCTCCAACAAATAACACCAGTAAATGCCAGAGTCGCAACTTAACTGTTATTGTTCTGCAGAGCACCAGCCATACGGGCACGCTCGGTGGATTCAACCAAATCCGCGAGGATGGAAATAGCCTCCCGTTTGACAGGATCAAGCGAACTTGGCCACTCGGGGGTTTCATCCAAATCGGCCACATTGTCTTTGGCCATGTGCATGTAACTCTCCTTATCCTTTTTCCGGTCGATCTCAACCAGCTCCTTGTTTTTAAGATCATCCAAGTTCAAACGGAAAAAACGGAACGTCTTTTTATCTTCCTCCGCAACCTTGGAGAAACGAAGCTTCCGCTCTTCATTGCGGGTATTGGTGCGCTGCTCTGCCTCATCCAATTCCTTTTTACGCAATTCCTTATTCAGCGACAGTTCATTTTTCTCACGGCGCTCGATCATCCGCTTTGCATCTTCAGCGATGTATTTGAAATCCTGGGATGCGGTAACACGGGCCTGACTTTGCGACTTGATCGTCGGCAAAAACAGATTCCCCCGGTTCAGTTCCCGGAAGCCCGGAGCCCTGCGAATGCTGTCGTGAGCCATTGCATGGTCCAGGTATTTTTCTCCAATCTCAAAAGCATCCAACAAGGAAGGAAGCACGATATCCGATTCCACCCCTTTGAGCTGCGTGGTGCTTCCCGATACCCGGTAAAATTTTTGGATCGTCGGTTTCAACACGCCGGCACGGCGGGCATCCGACATGAAGGGCATCATTCGGCGGATCTCCATCGGCTGCTGCACCGTTCCCTTGCCAAAACTCGAAGTATCCCCCACCACGACAGCGCGGTTGTAGTCCTGCAGGGCGCCGGCCAAAATCTCACTGGCTGAGGCACTTGTTTTGTCAATCAAGACAACAATCGGCCCATCATAAATCGGCTTGGGGTGGGACGAATCTTTAAATTCAACCCGGCCTTGCGTATTTTTCACCTGCACCACGGGACCACTCCCGGTAAAAAAGCCGGTCATCCGGCGAACCTCTTCCAGTGAGCCTCCACCATTCCCCCGCAAATCAAGGATGATCCCCTCAGCCTGCTCCTCTTTGAGCCGCAGAACCAGCTCCTCGATATCGATCGAACAGCGGGTTTTCCAATCTTTGAAATCCGCATAAAATGAAGGTAAGGAAATCCAACCCAGGCGACGTTTGGCGCCGTCAGGGCGAGCCATTTCAACCAGTTCAGCCTTGGCCAACTCATCCTTGAGTTCCACCTTCCCTCGCTTGATCACGATAAACTTAATTTCACCAGGAGCTCCAGCTGCCGGTTCTACTTTGAGGCGGACTTCCGTCCCAGCCTTGCCGCGGATGATATCCACCACATGGTCAAGCTTCGCAAACATGATATCTTCCATTGCCTCGGTGGTCCCCTTGTTCAAGGTGTCCACACCCACAATCCGGTCATTCAGTTTCAACTCACCTCCCTTGTCAGCGGGACCGCCGACAACGATACCGGTGATCTTCGTTGCCCCATCGTCTTCAGCTTGAAGCAAGGCTCCGATTCCAACCAGTGAGTTCTGCATGCCGGACATGAATCGCTCCATCTGGGACTTGCTGAAATAATCAGTGTGGGGGTCGTAGCTCTTGGCCACAGCAGAAAAAAATTGATCGGCAATGTCCTCATCCGTCACATCGTTGATCCCATGCAAAATGCGTTCAAATCGCAGCGAAATCATCTTACCCGGCGCATCTTTGCCCTTCAAGGGATCTTCCTTACCCTGTTTTTTAGCAAGAGCCGCGATATTCTCACGACGCAGGCTCTCACTGAGCAGCGCCTGCTCCACCAAATCATGCCACACTTGCTTGGCGGCAGCTTCATTTTCAGGCCATGGAGCATCTTTGCGGCTCAACATCACCGTCCGATCCCCATCAAACGAAAACTCTGCTTCATTCTTCAACAACTCCTGAGCATAGCCGATCCGCTGGTTGGCACGCTTCTTGTAAACGGCATAAATCTCTTTTGCCGCCGTCATCGATTGAGCATCAATCAACAACTGGTGCATATTGCTCCCATACTTCTTGCGGAACATCTCGACATCAGACTCCAAGAAATACTGTTTGCTAGGGTCGAGATGGGAAAAATACGAATCAAAAAACCGCTTACCCAAATCCTCATCAAAGGCAAAACGCTCGTAATGGCTATTACGCAACATAATAACCATCTGCCTGCCCACCTCATTGAAGTCGGTTTTTGCCGAAACACAGGAAACGGAGGTCAATGTCATGAGCAGCCCACTGGCCACGATCTTCAAGAGTGATTGCTTCATCATAAAAAATAGCTGTGTATCAACAGCCTGAAGTAGATTCACCCCAATATGATGGTTTGTCGAACCCTTTCAGCCGATTTTTCGCCGCTGACACAAAAATACTCCTGACCTAGACTCGACAGCGCGGAGAAAAATGCTACATCCATCCGCATGGAAACACCATCTTCCACTATCAGCTTCGGTCCTCGTGATGATAAAAAAGCACTCGAGGAAAACCCGGTCTTCGCACCCAAGTTCGATGCAGACGGTCTGATTCCGGCCATGGCCATCGATGCCGCCACCAAAGAGCCCCTGATGCTCGCATACATGAATGAAGAGTCATTGAAAATGACCCTCGACCTCGGAGAGGCCGTTTACTACTCCCGCTCCCGCCAAGAAATCTGGCACAAGGGAGCCACCTCCGGCCACGTGCAAAAAATTCACGAAATCCGGACCGACTGCGATCAGGACGCCCTCATCCTTTACGTCGAACAACTGGGTGCTGGAGCCTGCCACACCGGTCGCTCCACCTGTTTCTACCGCAAAGTTGCCACGGCCAAGGGCTCCGACCCCGTCGCTCTGGGATTCACAGAAACCGACCTCAGCTTCGACCCCAACGCGGTCTACGGCAAAAAATCGTAATTCGATTGTCCTCCCTGCGCGTCCACCCTCAGACAGAAGCCCATGGCCAAGCTCATCGTTTTCGACTGCGATTCCACGCTCTCCAAGATCGAAGGAATTGACGAACTTGCCCGGTGGCGGGGTGAAGCCGCCTACGCCGAAGTTGAGGCCCTGACCCACGCCGCCATGAACGGTGAGGTCCCCATCGATGAAATCTTCGAACGCCGTCTTGAAATCATCCAACCGGATCTGGAAGCCTGTCAGGCCGTCGGCAAGCTCTACATCGACGAGATCGAACCCACCGCAGCAACAACGCTGGATCAACTCCGTCAAGACGGTTGGACGATTACCATCATCTCAGGAGGTTTCACGCAAGTCATCGAACCGCTTGCCCAATCACTCGGGATCCAACGCGTTGATGCCGTCCCTCTGAGGTTCCACCCGGATGGATCCTACGCTGGCTATGACCATAACGCCCCGCCAACCCGGAATGGAGGCAAACCGGAAATCATTGCCCAACTGAAATCCGAGCTCCACCCAGAACGTGTCATCATGGTCGGCGACGGCATCTCCGACCTCGAAACTCAAAACGAGGTCGACGCCTTCATCGGATTCGGGCGGTATGCAGCACGGGAAAAAGTTCGCCAACAGGCCGACCACTTTATCTACTCACTGGATGAACTGATCGAGCTCCTTTGATCTCAACTCACATTCAAGCAGGAGGTGGAACCTCCATGGAGGAGCCCTGCCCAGCCTCGAAAGACACACTCATTTAACCCGGTAATGTCCGGTGAGTTCATAGCGGAACAAACAATCGTTCTGTCCGGTTCCGCCACCCGCATTATGAATGGTCAGCGGGTCTCCTTTCCAACTTTTCTGGTAGCTCACAACCATGATGTGATCACGGCCGGTGTCGAACCGGCAGGTTACAATATCCCCCGGATGATAGTCGTCAGGATCCCGGGTCAAAGGTAAAGCATACCCGGCTCGCTCAAAAAACACCTGCAGATTAGGAACCCGCCGATGATCAATATTGGAATCCGGTCGGTCCAAGCCCCATCGCTGGGGATACAGCTTGAAATGCACAAGCATATCCTCATGCACCCGCTGCTGTAAATCAAAGTCCATCGCCTGGCGCAAGGCCCGGATCACAACATCCGTACACACCCCGGTTTCGATAGGCACATCCCCCATCGGGTAGTCCAATTTTACATAAGCTGGATCATAGCGCACCGTTCGATCAATCTGAGACATCGCAGCACCGGCAATGCGGCCTCCCACGGTGTCGGGAGCATGCTCAGCTGAAGAAAACAGCGCCCCCTGTTGAAGCCCCTGCCACCAGGAATGAGGAAGCAAGGTAAACAGCGCAGCCCCCAGCAGCAGGAGCCCGGCTAAAAGTCGATATTTCCACCGTCCTTTCGCGCCTTGTGCTCTCTCCTCGGAGATCATTTCCTCTTTTCCCATACCTCCATCCATACGGCAGCCCCCAACACATTATTGCGCGTAGGGTTTCTCATTTTTAGCGCGCCCCTCAGACGAGGCAAAGGAAACATCCACACGCCCCAACAAAGCCAACATCCTTCCAGTACAGCCACGTTCGATCCGATAACTATAATAGTGTTCCAGATCCGACCCCGTACACAGCCCGGAATCCGTGAACCGATGCTCAGGCACCCCGGCATCCAATACCTGCTTTCTAATCTGAGAGGCAAAATTCACTTCGTAGTGTGGTGGGCGAATGCATGGAGCCAAAGCCACCTCGATATCCTCAGGCCGGGACCCGTAATGATTCTGCATCATCGCTATCGCTTTTCCCGTGATGTTCCCCTCCGTGCCCTTCTTTCCAGAATGCAACAAACCTAACACGCCCTGCTTTTGATCACTAAGATACACCGCCCCACAATCAGCGACATAAATCCCCAACAACACTCCGGGGTCGGCCGTCAACAGGCCATCCACTCCCGGCCAGATGCGAACCGGGGACTCACGTTCCACCATCGCAATCTCCGCCCCATGCACCTGCTCCGCTCGCTGTAATTCAGCCCACTCAAAGCCCAAAGCCTTCACCCTCGCCTCATGCTCCGGCTGAAGCCGGGCCAGCGTGGCCTCACGGTCCGTATCCACAACAATCCCGGGGATGCGTTCCACAAAATCGGCCCGCACACCGGCCAACCCATTGATCTTTTTTAAATAACAAGGCGCTTGCATCGTCGACCTAAGGTCGTAACGCAAGCGCCCTGGCTTGCCAAGCCCCGATCCCCGGCCTCTTGGAGGCGGCCGGCTTTCGAATCCTGGTTGGGTCTCTATTTTAATGTGATCGGCCTGTGATAGCACGATTCGCATGGGCGATGATATCGGCTTCCTCTTCATCCATTTCGGACATGACATCCGAGAGGTTGGAAGCGATTTCTCCGCGCATCCGTGACACAAGCTCGGCTCCCTTCGTGGTGATTCGAACCATGATCTTGCGGCGATCTTCCGCTGCATGCATACGCTCGACATATCCCAACTTCTCCAGACGATCCACCAAACCGGTTGCGGCTGCAGTGGAATGCCCCATCTTTTTCGCAATATCCGACATCGTCAGATAGTCTTCGCTGGAAAGATAGGCCAGTAGGAAAAACTGAGGAAAAGAAACATTTCCACGGTTCAACTCACTGGAGAGGTTCAGAATGCAGGAGCGCTGGGTAAACAGCACAAAATCTGCAAGGCGATCGGTATCGACCAAGCTTGTGTTGGAGGGACTGGTTTTCATTTTATTTGTGTACATTAGTTGTTTAATTTCGACTAATGTGAACACCGTTGCGAAATCAGAGATACCTAAAATATTAACTTTCCACAAGGTTTATTTTAAAAAAACCAACACACCCTAACATAAGTTTTTACAAAAACACCCCTCCAATCCATTATATATCAATAGATAAGCACGACGGCTCACAAATTTTTCAGGTATCTTTTTTTTCAATATTTGTTGATGTTTCAGCTTCCTTAGGCATTTCCTTATCAAACAAACGACGGATGTATACCGCATCCCCGACCTCTACCTTACCAGATCGGATGTCGGCTGCGACATGCTCACCGAGACGCTCCCCTGTCGGCTGCAAGCTGGCGGTTCTGCCATCTCCCCGACTTTCCACAACCTCATTGTCCGAGACTCTCCACACCCCGTAGCGGCGAATCAAGACAAAGCGGGAATGCTCATTCACCCGCTGAACTCTTCCGGCAAGGCGCACGTGATTCTCGGGCTCCGAGCCCATCCGTTGATCTCCTGAAGAGCCACAGGAGCACAAGAACACGGCCAGAGGAAAAAACAGATACGAAGTCTTGGGCATACAGCATCAGTACCCCAGACGGAGGTCGGTGAACAATCCTAATTTTGGAGATCCCGGCCAATGAAGAGCAATCTGTTGGGAAACCACTTGCCGAAGAGCATTTTCGGGGCATAATTTCGCTCGTTCATACTCTAAGCAACATGGAAAACGTTATTATTATCGGAACCGGCCCTGCCGGATACACCGCCGCCATTTATACCGCCCGCGCCGACCTCAAGCCATTGGTTCTCACCGGAACTCAGCCGGGAGGCCAGCTGACCACCACCACCGAAGTCGAAAATTTCCCAGGTTTCCCCGAAGGGATCACCGGCCCGGACCTGATGGTCAACATGCAGCAACAAGCGGAGCGCTTTGGCGCGCGGGTTGAGTTCGCTCAGATCGACTCCTTGGTCAAAGAAGACGACGGCACCTTCACCCTGAATGCCGGAGCCACCACATATCAGTCGAAAGCCGTCATTATCTGTTCCGGAGCATCCGCCCGCTACCTTGGACTTCCGGGTGAGGATGAGCTGGTCAGTGGTGGTCATGGTCTGACTGCATGCGCCACTTGTGACGGAGCTTTCTACCGTGACGTTCCGGTCTGCGTCATTGGAGGAGGAGACTCCGCCTGTGAAGAAGCCATGTTCCTGACAAAATTCGCCAGTAAGGTGTATCTGATTCACCGTCGGGACGAGCTCCGAGCCTCCAAAATCATGGCCCAGCGACTGCTCGATCATGAAAAAGTCAGCCCGGTCTGGAACGCAACCATCAAGGAATACCTCACAGACGACAAAGGAGACATCCGCGCCCTGCTGCTTGAGGACACTCAGGACGGCTCGACTTCCGAACTCGAGGTCAAAGGGGTGTTCATGGCCATTGGCCATACGCCGAACACCGCATTCTTAGGAGATCTCGTCAATCTCGACGACGGAGGTTACATTCTGCCCGAGCACGGTGCTCGCACCAATGTCGAAGGACTCTACACCGCAGGTGATGTCTCAGATCAGGAATACCGCCAGGCCATCACCGCCGCCGGAGCAGGCTGTGCAGCGGCCATCGAAGTCGAACGCTGGCTAGCTGAACAGGACTAATCCTGGAACCTCAAGCTCCGGCCAAGGGATACCATCTGTCGCCTTGGCCGGATTTCCTCCCATTTTTCCCAAGAAAATTACCCAAGCTGCGTTACTCTTCCTGACGATCATGAGATTTCCCACCGTCTACCTCTTCAGTGCTATCCTCAGCCTGCCTGTCATGGCTGAGCCACCAACGGCTGCTGATCAGGCAGCCCCGGCTGATTCCGGTCCGGAAACGGCAAAAAAAGAAACCAAGCCGATGGTCAAAAAGATCTCGGGCGACACATACCAAATCGGTAAGATCACCTTCAATAAGTCCACTCGTGAAATCCATCTGGATACGATGACCAATATCGTGGACCCCGGCACCCCGCTGGAATTTCTTCTCTGCCACAGTAATGGAGAGAAAGTCCACGAATCTCTACTGGTAACAGAAGCCGACCCCACCCACCTGAACATCGCCCTGAAGTTGCTCAACTACAAAGAGTCCCAGGAACTCTTCCGTCAGCTCAAGCCGGATCATACCCTTGAAGACCACTACCCGGTCGTGGCCGATACCATTCGTAAAGCTGCCCGCTTCACCGTGCACCTCACATGGAAGGCTGAGGGCAAAGAAAAAACAGCCCCCATCACCCAGTGGCTTCAACACCGAATCACCGAAAAGCCGATGCCAGCCACGCCATGGGTCTATAACGGGTCTTACGTCTGGGAGGGGAAATTCAAAGCCAAACTCAATGGCAACATTCTGGCTATTTTCCCCAATGAAAGCGCCCTCGCCAACTACCCGGGCGCTGACCGCGAAGACGACACCCTCTGGCTACCCGCAGAACGACTCCCCCGGGAAGGCAGCAAGGTCACCGTCATCCTGAAACCATGGGACGGAAAACTTTCACCTCAAGAAACCAAGGTCAAATAATGAATACACACACGATGCTCAAGCGCCTGGCCATGCCCATGGTCATTTCATGCCTCAGCCTGAATGCCCAGGCCCAGGACAACCCCTACCTCTCGATCAAACTCGAAATGAAACGAGCGATCGAACGAGGCAACGCCTACCTCAAGACCCAGCAAGACAAAGAGGGATACTGGCGCGAACCCAAGTACCCGGCATACACTGCGCTGGCACTCACAGCCGCCATGCGCTCCCCGTCGCACGAAAAAGCCGAATATATCGACAAGGGATACGCTTGGCTTGCCAAACAACAAAAAGACGATGGCGGCATCTACGGAAAAGGTCTGGGAACCTACAACACCTCGACCGCGATTGTCGCTCTCGTTTCCACCGGCGACAAAACGTATCATCCGGCCATCCTCAAAGCCCGCCGCTTCCTCATCAACCAGCAAGCAGACTGGGATACCAAGGGCCAGGCCGATAATAAATATGATGGAGGTATTGGATACGGGGGGTCCTACAACCACTCCGATATGTCCAACACCTATCTCGCTATCGAGGCTCTGCGGCTCTCACGGAGTATCGCCCAGGATAATGCCGAAGGCAAACAGCCCGAGCTCAATTGGGATGCCGCCATTCAATTCATTTCGCGCACGCAGAACCTGAAAGCAACCAATGACCAGCTCGGCATCAGTGATGACGGATCATTCAACTACTTCCCCGGCGATTCCAAAGCCGGACACAACACCAACCCGGACGGAACCAAAACCCTGCGCGGGTATGGCTCCATGTCCTATGCCGGACTCCTTTCCATGATTTATGCTGATCTGGATGCATCCGACCCCCGTGTTGTTGCCGTTAAAAAATGGGCAGGGAATAACTATTCCGTCAAAGAAAACCCAGGAATGGCAACCAAGGAAGACCCCACCCTCGGACAACAAGGCTTGTATTATTACTACCATGCCATGGCCAAGGCTCTCGCCGCAGCCAATATCGACAAGCTTCCCTTACAAGGTGGCAAAAAAGCCGACTGGCGCAAGGACATCGCCAGTGAACTCCTGACCGCCCAACGCGAAGACGGCTCGTGGCTTAATAAGAATTCCCGCTGGTGGGAAAGCGACCCCGTGCTGGTAACGGCCTATGCCGTGCTCACACTGGAACAAATCTATCACTCCATCCCGGAGTAACCAGTAGTCACAGTCAAACGAGGTGGAGGATTGGAATCAATCCTCCACTTTTGTTTAGACCTGAAGCTCCTCTCTCTTTCGCCCCCCTTCCGGCCTCGTCCCTTCTCTCAGCATGACTGTGGCGTGGAACCCATGACACAAGGTCTGAGCCAGACGCATCTATAATCCGGTGATAGGCTTTTTATCGGCATAATCATTCCCGTTCAAACTATTGATCACGGAATCTTGCCAAGCGTCGATGGCCTTTTTCATTCTGGCAGCCTCCGGCTTCTTTTCCTCCATCAAGTTGCGAGTTTCCATTGGGTCCTTTTCAAGATCATACAACTCGTATCTCGAAGGTTTCTGTCGATGCCCGATGACATGGATCTTGTATGGCCAATCCAACAGAGCTGCATGCCCGGGGTAGCCCCCGTTCTCCCCGCGCTGATGAGCTGGGAATACATTGACATTTTTCAATAGACGCATCGGATACGGGGATGCCCTGTCTCCCTGCTGAGCTTCCATCAGCTGCTTAATGATCCGGTCACTGTGTGTCGGCTGTCCACCGGTAAACTGATGCCAGAAGCCTATCATATTCTTACGTTTTGATTGCTTACCTTCGATCAATGGCATCAGATCGACACCATCCAAAAGCGGTTGCTGTTGTTCTTCACCACCGGTAAGGGCCAGCAACGTGGGATAGATATCCGAAGTAGATGCCGGTACGGCCACACCTTGAGACGACAATCGGGCCGGCCACTCTAACATGGCAGGAACACGTATCCCGCCTTCATAAATGGACCCTTTCCGTTCGCGTCCTCCGGACGTTTCTTTGACAAGTCCCCCGTTATCCGAGCAATACCAAACAATGGTATTTTTATGAATTCCCATCTTCCGGAGCTCCTTACGCAGGCGGCCAAGCTGTTCATCAATCAGTGAAATTTCCTGAAAATACCCACGATGTTTTTCTCCGGCATACCTCTCCGGCTGGCTCGAGAGCTCCTTGTGCGGGTCATGCGGTGCGGGGAACCAAACCACGGCAAAAACCGGCTTTTCACCTTTCCGGTGTTTGTCGACAAAGTCGATGGCCGCATCCATGGTGAGAACCGACCCCTGCCCCTGAAGCTGCTTAAAGCGACCGTTATGGCTCATGTAGGGGTTCTGGTCGAAGAAATTCAAGGCCGTCAGCCACTCGTCAAAACCAACCTGCCCCGGACAGGTTGGCGATTCTTTCTGCACCGACCCGATGTGCCACTTCCCGAAATGTCCGGTTACATAGCCACGGGATTGGAGAACCTCTGCGATCGTCATCTCATGAGGCCGCAGATAATGCCCGTGATTGAGGACATTGGTCCGCATCGGTGTGCGCCCCGTCATCACGCTGGCACGTGTGGGCGAACAGACCGGAGCCCCGGCATAAAAGCGTTTAAAAACAACACTCTCTTTCGCCATGGCATCCATGTTCGGTGTCTGAACGACGGCGTGACCTGTGTATCCAGCATCGCCATACCCCTGGTCGTCAGCCATCACGAGAATAATGTTCGGTTTCTCCGCCGCACTGAGCGGTGCCACGGAAAACAAAGCACAAAGAGGAATGAGAATGGATCGTTTCATGAAATTTATTTATGTTGGGACCCGTAGCGCGATTTCTGTTGCTGATAACGCTTTTTCATCACCTTCAGCACCTCTGCATACTCCGGGTTGTTATGCTCACTACGCATCTCGTCCGGATCTTTTTGCAAATCAAACAGCTGCCATTCATCACTTTGGGGAATATAAAACAACTTGTAACGATCTGTCCGGATTCCATCGTGCCGAGGGACGTTATGGATCCCTGGGTTTTCGTAGTATGCGTAGTACACACTCTGGCGAAATTCCTCCGGCTTGACCTCCCCTTTCAGCAAGGACACGAGACTTTGCCCCTGAATGCCGTCGTAATCTTTTGCGCCTGAGACTTCGAGGAATGTCGGAGCGTAGTCGATGTTTTGAATCAAGGCCGCATTTTTTGACCCTGGTTTGATCACCCCCGGCCAGCGGATTAGGAAGGGCATTTTCATCGAAAGGTCGAACATCCAGCGTTTATCATACCATCCGTGCTCACCGAGATAAAACCCCTGGTCCGAGGAGTAGATCACGATAGTGTTCTCTGCCAGACCTTCTTTGTCGAGATAATCCAACAAGCGACCAACGTTTTCATCCACCGCACGGATCACCCTCAGGTAATCCTTGATGTAGCGCTGGTATTTCCACGACAGGATTTCATCATCACTGACCTTGTTGTCCGCCACCTTGGCTAAGAGCCGGTAGTTCTTCGGGCTGTATGCCTTGTCCCAATCGCGCTTCTGGCGGTCACTCATTCGCGGGTATTCCCCATTGGTCCAGGTGCCGGGCATCTTCCCGGGGAACGGGCTGGTGCCGTGAATCTTGAGGTCGTGCTGCCAGTGAAAATGCTTATCGATCGACATCTCGTTTTTTTTCAACCACTCGGAACGCCCCGAGTAGTCATCGCGCAAGGTCGCAGGTTCAGGGATCTCAACATCATCAAACAATGTCAGGTGGCGCGGTGCTGGTGCCCAGTTGCGGTGCGGAGCCTTATGCTGGCACATCAGCAGGAACGGCTTGGTTTTGTCACGCTTCTCCAACCACTCGATCGAATGATCCGTAATAAGGTCGGTGGCATATCCGGGAAAGCGTTTCAGCCCTTTGTTGTCACCCCCCTCCATCACCCGGAAGTCTGGATTGTAATATGACCCTTGGCCGGGAAGCACCTGCCAGAAATCAAACCCAGTCGGCTTGGTGTGTAGATGCCACTTCCCGATGATTGCCGTCTGGTAGCCCGCATCTTGTAGTTGCTTGGGAAACGTGTTCTGAGAGCCGTCGAACTTGTCGCCGTTGCGCATGAAACCATTGCGGTGGGAATGCTTTCCGGTCAAAATACAAGCACGGGACGGGCCACAGATCGAGTTGGCGCAAAACGAGTTATCGAAAATTGCCCCCTGCTTGGCCAAGCGGTCAATGTTAGGAGTGGGAGCCACATCCTTGAGCCGACCACCATAGGAGGAAATAGCCTGCAGGGCATGATCATCAGAAAAAATAAACACAATGTTAGGACGCTCGGCGCACAGACCGGAAGTCACCATCGTCAAAGCTAAGGATAATCGATACAGCATTTTCATCTCAGGATTTGTTTGAGTCGACAAAACAAAAGAGTAATTTCATTACCTACGCACTCAAGCGCTATATCACCCCACGTCCTTGTCCGCTTTGGATACACCTGCAACCCAAACGCCACGAACGCCAAACCCGGGCAAATCTGTCCCCTAAGGTTACACATAAGAAGACGTATGAATTAAACGAATCCATCGTATATTTGCCCGTCATTCGCAAGCACCCTTACGGCTGAAGCAAGCGACAATTGAACCAGATACTCCAGAAAAAACCTACTTTATATTTCTCATGCGATACCTCATTCCGATTATCACACTCATCCCAGCCCTGGCCACCGCGTCTCCCATTGGAAAAGCCAAGATCAGCAGCAACCTTCCGGCCAAGGACGGCCACGCCCTCGAACTCATCACAGATGGCAAACTCGACACCTATTACCAAACCAAGGGAAAAACCAAACCCGGTGACTGGATCCAGCTCAGTTTCCCCGAGGCTCTACCCACTGGTAAAAACCTGCGTGTTCACACCGGGATCTCAGGTAGCGAAGACTTTTTCAATGGAGCGGTTCTCGAAGCTTCATCCGATGGAAACAGCTGGAAAAAAATAGCAGTCGAACGCGCTGCGCTCATCGATAGCAAGATCCCGGCCAACACCACTCACCTGCGCTTGCTCGCTACCGAAGCCAACGGTCACCACATCGCGGTCCGTGAAATCGAATTCACCGATGCCGCCTCCCCCGTCCTGATCCAAAAAGGGACCGCAACTCTGGAAGGCAAAACCTTCCAGCTCTCACTGGCCACCAACCTCGAAGGCAATGAAGACCTCAAACCTCGCTTTGATGAAATGGCGGCGCTCTACTTTGACCTCTGGCCCCAACTCGTCAGCATTCTTGGTTCACCACTCGATGACACCTATGTCGATGTCGATATCCACTACCGTGCGAGCATGAAGTACCCTGCCTATGCGGATAAAAGCTACATCGTTATCTCCGCGGACCATCTCAGAAAAAACAAAGCCGACACCATCGGCGTGTTTGTTCACGAACTCACCCACGTCATCCAACACTACCCGAACTACAAGCCGCACTGGTTCATCGAAGGAGTGGCTGATTACACCCGCTACAAACTCAACCCGGTCGAAGACAATTGGAAAAAACGCCACCGCGCAAACATCGATCTCAATAAACCGCTTGGCGCTTACTGGAGCTCGGCAGCGTTTCTGCTCTACCTGGAAGAAACCTATAAAAAAGAAATCGTCAAACCGGTCTCTATCGAAGTGCGCAACGGCACCTACACCGATGACATCTGGAAAAAGATCACGGGCAAAGAGCTCAAGCAACTCACCGAAGAGTATAAAAACTCTGGCTGGAAGATCCAATCCTGACCACTCAAATCAAAACCTCCGCATCTTCAAGGGCACCCTCGCGGTGCCCTTTTTTTGTCCCTATGGGAAACAGAGACCATGGAAGATCGTTCACCTCCTGGAATCCGTAAAGGCAAACGCTAAGTTAAAATATCACGGACCACCTTGGCCGGCATCACCCCGGTCAAGCGGTTATCCAATCCTTGATATGGGTAAGTCAAGCGCTCGTGATCAATGCCCAATTGGTGTAGGATCGTTGCATGTAAATCCCGCACATGCACTGCCTGATCAGGAGTGGTGATATTAAATGACATTTCATCGGTTTCACCATAAACCATACCAGGCTTGATCCCCCCTCCGGCCATCCAGATCGTAAAACACTTCGGGTGGTGGTCCCGCCCGTAATTCTTTTCAGACAACGGCCCCTGACAATACACCGTCCGCCCAAACTCCCCACCCCAGACAACCAAAGTATCTTCTAACATACCTCGCTGTTTCAAATCCTGAATCAAGGCATAAGCACCTTGATCCACATCTTTGCATTGCTCAGGTAAATCACGCTGTAATGCACCATGCTGGTCCCACCCCCGGTGAAAAATCTGAACAAAACGAGTCCCGCGCTCGACCAGACGCCTGGCCATCAAACAAGAATAGGCAAAGGAGCCACGCTTCTTGGCCTCGGAACCATAAAGCTCATAGGTGTGCTCAGACTCCCCTGACATATCCGTAAGCTCGGGAACACTCGCCTGCATCCGGAAAGCCATTTCGTATTGTTGAATTCTGGTTTGAATTTCAGGATCCCCGACCTGTTCATACGATTTCCGGTTCAGCGTGTTCAAGCCATCTAACATCGATCGGCGCATCTCCCTCGAAATGCCGGGCGCATTTTTCAAATACAACACGGGATCACCTTTACCTCGTAATGAGACGCCAGCATGTTCCCCGGGTAAAAAACCACTCCCCCACAAACCTGAGGAAATCGCCTGCACATTCGACTTCGGGTTCGTGTGGTATGCGTGCAATACGACAAAAGTCGGCAGGTCCTGGTTCATACTCCCCAGGCCATAAGACAACCAAGAGCCCATCGAGGCTTTCCCCCGAATCATCGATCCGGTGTACATCAAATAGTTGGCGGGCTCATGGTTGATGGCATCCGTATGCATCGACTTGATAATGCACAAGTCATCGACCATTTTGGCCGTATGCGGCAGCAACTCACTGACCCAGGCCCCGGATTCCCCGTGCTGGTTAAATGCAAACCGGGAAGGAGCAACAGGGAAACCTTTCTGCCCTGACGTCATCGTTGTTAGTCTCACACCTGACTCTTTCAAAAATCCAGACAGATCTTCCTTGAAACGCTTTTCCAATCCCGGCTTGTAGTCGAAAGTTTCCAACTGGCTGGGGGCCCCAATCATCGACATGTAAATCACTCGCTTCGCCTTCGGCGCAAAATGCGGCAATTGGACATCCCCTGCTCCCGCATGCCCCCCGAGAGCCATCAACTCTTTGGGTAACAACGAAGCCAGGGCCGCGGCCCCTAAGCCGGTCATATTTTTACGGAAAAACTGTCGGCGATTAACAATGCCATTTAGGTCGAAAAGATCATTCATTTTAAGTCAGTGGGGTTTAGGTTTATTTGGTTTGTGCCTCGTCGAGATTGAGTATCTGGGTAGTCACCATCGTCCATGCGGCAAACTCAGCAGCAGGTAGCGAAGGGTCCGCTTCGCTGTCTCCAACAGCTAACAATTTGGATGCAGCTTCCGGATCGGACTGGTATAGCTGCAACGCTTCGTTCAGTGATTGGGCAACGATTTTTCGTTCATCATCCTTCAACGATCGGGCCAGCAATCTTTGGGTAATCAGGTCCAGTCTTTGTTGCTCCCCCTTTCCCTCTTTCATTGCCTTCTCCGCCAACACCCGACAGGCTTCCACCAACTGCTCGTCATTCATCAAAACAAATGCGGCCAGCGGTGTGTTTGTCCGCTCGCGTCTAACACAAAACGTCTCCCGGGCCGGAGCATTCAATAACTCCATCGCCGGGTGAGGTGCCGTTCGCTTCCAAATGGTATAAATCGAACGTCGGTATAACTTCTCCCCGCTGTCTTGTTTGTAATGACGGGTATTCGATTGATTCATGGCCACAGCCTCCCAGATGCCTTCCGGCTGGTAGGGTTTTACAGGAGCCCCCCCCACCTCATCGACCAGCAGATCGGACGCCGACAATGCCATGTCACGGATCTGCTCCCCATGCATCCTAAACCTCGGAGCCCGGGTGAATAAGACATTCAACGGATCCTTTTCCAACTTCTCCGGCGATAAACCAGCCGACTGCTGGTAGGTTGACGAACCGATGATTGTTCTCAACATGTGTTGCACATCCCACCCCTGCTCGACAAATTCAAGAGCCAACCAATCCAAGAGTTCCGGGTGACTGGGGCGACCACCCATGATGCCAAAGTCCTCGGTGGTCTCGACAATGCCACGACCAAACAAGTAATGCCAATAGCGGTTGATCGTAACTCTGGACGTCAAGGGGTTCTCGGTCGAGACCAGCCATTCAGCCAACCCACGGCGGTTTACCTGCATCTCCTCGGTCATTGCCGGCAACACGGCAGGTGTTCCGGCCGAGACTTTCTCCCCCTTGGAAGCATAATCGCCTCGTTCAAGAATATAGGCAAAAGGATCGCGGTCCTTTTTTTCCTCCATGACCAACGAGTATGATCCTCGCTTTTTCAATCGCTCGGCTTCCGCAGTCAGCGCCTTGATTTTTTGATCCTCTTCCGTTGGTTTCGACGGATGAGTCACATCAAATTGTTTTCTCAGAGCTGCGAGCAAAGCTGCATTCCCTTTTCGCCCTTTCACTTCTTGAAGCTGTCCGGCTTCATCGACCAGTGAATCGAAAAGCATTTTATTAACTTCCTTTGCCGGCATCGGACGGGAAACAATACGAAGGTCTTGCACTGCCACCACGCCCTGCAAGGCACTGTCATTCCCCTCCCTCGCACCGAGACGTAAAGGAACCTTGGTATCAATCGCACGCAGCTTGGTATTATGAGAATAGCTCAGAGCCTCGGCCTTGCCATCGATATAGATCGTCAACGATGACTTCTTTTTACTGGGGTCATACACAACCCAAACATGATGCCACTGTTTCGCTGTCAACGCCTTGTTGGCAACTGCTTTCACGGCCCGATCCGGCCACTGGTCGACGATATGGGCGCCAACCTTTCCCCCTTGCAACCAAAGGTCCCAGCCACGGTGATGATCACTCGAATCCATTCTGGCAAGAATGGCCCCGTTAGGAGAGCCTTCAACATAAACAAAACCTCCAAAGGAAAAACCACGTTTCCCATCGAAGTCGGCGAGATCACCCAGCTCGATCGATGACTGACCACCCAATGACAAAGCCGGCCCAAAGACTCCGGGACGCGACTTCACATCGACTTTCCATGACGTCGGATTCCCGGCCGTATAACCAAGTAGCTCTCCGCCACCCGTAACCCTTAGCGGCAACGATACGATCTCTTTATCCACCGTGCGATGCGGCTGTCCACCGCGATCCGGCAACTGCTTCAGCCAATCTTGAAAGGCCTTCTTTCGTTCTAACTTATATTGAGATTGTTTTGTTCCGGCGACCTCTTGCCAATGCTCAATCTCTTTTTCGATTTCCGCCAAACGTGGTCGGTCGCCCGGGCGTGGCACAAACACGCTTGGAGGATGCCGCCCGTTGTTCCGATCCAGAGCTGCCATCGTTGTATTGCGGAAAAAAGCAGTCAACTGATAGAATTCTTTCTGACTGACAGGATCAAATTTATGGTCGTGGCATTCGGCACATCCCACCGTCAGCCCCTGCCAGACACCAAAGGTGGTGTTCACCCGGTCGGTTGCATACATGGCATTCACCTCATCCGCGATCGACCCCCCTTCACCTGTCGTCGGCAGACAGCGGTTAAAGCCCGTTGCAACTTTTTGGTCGAGAGTCGGAGATTCGAGCAAATCGCCCGCCAACTGCTCCACCGTAAACCGATCAAAGGGCATGTTCCGGTTAAAGGCATCCACCACCCAGTCGCGGTATGGCCAAATCTCACGGAAATTATCGATATGAATACCGTGTGTGTCCGCATACCGCGCGGCATCCAACCACAAGCGCCCCTGCTGCTCACCGTATGCCGGCATCTGGAACAAGCGGTCGAGCACCTCATTCACCGCTGCGACCGGATCCTCTTGAAATGCTTTTTCGAACTGGTCCACCTCTTCTGGTTCCGGTGGCAATCCGATGACATCAAAGGTAATCCGCCGCAATAATCGACGCGGGTTTTGTGGGGGGTTCGGCTGCAACCCAGCCTCTTCCATCTTCGCCAAAACAAACTGGTCGATGGGGTTACGCACCCAACGATCTGCTTTGACCTTGGGAAGCTCAGCTTTTTGAGGGGCCAAAAACGCCCAATGCTCCTGGTATTCAGCCCCTTGTTTGATCCACTTTTCGACAAGCGCAATCTCTTCCGGGCTCATCGTTTTGTGACTTTTAGGAGGCGGCATGATTTCCGAAACATCCTCCGACTTCATCAAATCCAGCAGCAATGACTCTTCCGGAGCTCCACGGACGATCACCGGCTTCCCATTTTCACGAGGTTCAAAGGCAAAGGATTCGCGGTCGATCCGTAAGGGTGCATCCTTCGGCTCGCGAGTCCCCGAGTCCGGACCGTGGCAATGGTAGCATTTTTCCGACAATATCGGCTGGATGTGGGCATTGAAAGTCACCAACTCAGGTAAACCATCGGATTCCGGGGAGGTCGATGGGGATGTCGATGGGGAAGTCGAAACATGGCTCGCAGAGCGTTCGTCACTGCCTGAACCCTGATCCTGATCGCAGGAGAGGAGCAACATGCCGGATGCCAGCGCAAACAATCGAGTGATCATCCGTGAGCTGAGAGCGAGACTTGAGGGGAGGTTTTGTATTTGATCCTTAGCCACCATCCAGAGCTATACGACAGCCCTCCTGCGCATATTTCACAACGAAACTAAAAATTCACTCTTTCCGTGACTGCCGAAGTTGCGCTGGTGCCACGGCTTGCTTTCTCCGCTTCGAAACAGCACAACCACACCGCCCGCCACAGCATTTGGCATCATGCGCCTTTTTCCAACGCCACAAGAACATGCCCAGCGTGATGACAACAATCAGGGGAGCCGCGTAACTCTGCCAGTTCATCCAATCCATGGTTCAAACTACAACATGATTTTAAGAGCTCAAAGCGAAAGCACAATTACACCAGCAAACTACCAAGCTGGTAAACGGTGAATGCGGCCAACCAGGCAACCAGCGACATCCCTCCCAGCTGGGCCAATGCCCACTTCCAAGACCCGGATTCCCGCCGGACCACCACCGTGGTCGGCAAACATTGCAGAGCATAGACGAAAAAGACCAACAAGCTCAAGGTCGTGACCGGCGTGTAAATCTTGCGCCCGTCAGGCCAGGTCGCCTGATCCAACTGGCCACGAAGCCGCTCCAGAAAAGCCTCCTCGTCATCCACTTCTTCAACCGAATAAGAAATCGCCAAATTGGCATTAAAAACCTCACGCGCTGCAAACGATGCAATCAGGGCCGTTCCCGTTCGCCAATCATAGCCGAGAGGCTTGACCACGGGTTCGATCGCATGGCCAACCCTCCCCATATAACTTTGTTCTAGAGCCAATGAGGGGTTCTCAGCAGCCGGGGAGCCTTCCTCAGGTTTGGGATACGTCTGAAGCGCCCAAAGTAAAATACAAAGCCCAAGAATCACCGTGCCCGCATTCCGTATAAAGGCCCAAGCACGCTCAAGTAAATGCCGCCCAATGTATGACCAGTCAGGCCGACTGTAGACCGGAAGTTCCATCAAAAAATGTGACGCCTCTTCCTCCCCCTTCACCTTGGGCGCCAGCAACCAGGCGGCAAACAAGGCCGTCACCGTTCCCAGAGCATAGACTCCGGCCAAAACGAGAGCCTGCATCCAAGCCCCCTGTCCGGCCATTAACATGCCAATCAGCAGAGAATACACCGGCAGACGGGCGGTACAACTCATCCACGGAGCAATCAATATCGTCAGAAGGCGTTGCTTGGCACTATCCATGCTGCGCGTCGCCATAATCCCCGGGATGGCGCAGGCATAAGAACTCATCAATGGTAAAAACGCCCGACCACTCAAGCCGACCCTCCCCATCAAGCCGTCCATCAGCATCGCCGCCCGTGTCATGTACCCCGTCGTTTCCATCAGTCCGATGAAAAACAACAACATCAAAATCTGCGGTAAGAAAATCACCACACTCCCAACTCCGTCAATCACCCCGTTGATCACCAAATCCTTCACGTCCCCCTCGGACATCCATCCGTCAACAAGCCCTTTGACCGCATCAATCCCGGTCTCCACCCAGCCCATGGGATACGCGGAAACACTGAAAATCGTGTAAAAAATCCCCAGCATCAAGCCGATAAAAATGCCCCAACCGGCAAGTGGATGCAACACCACCTGGTCGATTTTGTCACTGATCGTCATGCCTCCCAACTCCAAGCGCCGCGTCGCGTGTGCACATATTTCCTGCACCCGCGCAGTTCGGGCCTGAGACAGGGCCTCATCACTCACCATGGCCTCACGACTCAAACCATGGCTGGCCGCTTGTGCCGGGTGAGGGAACGGATGCCGGATCGCGTGCTTGAGATCGATCACTCCCTTCCCCGTATTGGCCTGACATGGCACCACGGGCAAGCCGAGTTCTTCAGCGAGCATCTCCACATTGATTCTCACCCCCTGGGATTCAGCCAAATCCACTTTATTCAAGGCCACTACCACCGGCAATCCAAGATCCACAACCTGTAGCGCCAGATAAAGGTGCCGCTCCAGATTGGAGGCATCCACCACACAGACGACAGCTGATGGTTGTGCCTCGCCCTCTTGCGAACCAAAGAGCACATCCCGGGTAATCTTTTCGTCCGGAGACTTGGGATCCAGCGAGTAACATCCAGGAAGATCGAGCAATTCATACCGATTGCCGTGGGGCGTGCGAAAGGTCCCAGACACCCGGGTCACCGTAATCCCCGGATAATTACCGGTTTTCTGATTCGCCCCGGTCAGCGAATTAAACAGCGTGGTTTTTCCACAGTTGGGGTTTCCGACAAGAGCTATGGTTTCCATCATTCGTTTGATCAGCTAAATTCTTCACCTGCCGGGCTACCCCGACCGCATCGGCCTTGGACGTACCCCGCGATTCAAGCCACCTCAACCATCACCTGCTCACCCAGCTTCCGGCTCACCGCCAGTTTGGTCCCACACATCGAACACAACATGTTACGACCGTTCGACAGCTTGCAAATCTGCATTTCCTCACACAGACCAATCTCCCGCAAACGGCGACAGCCCTTTCCCTCCAGTTTGCAAATACGCAGCATGCAGCCCGCTTGCGCCTGACTCAAGGTCATCGCACTGTCCACTTTCAGCTCGCTGGCAATATCGGCAATCATCTCCACGCGCAATAGAGCGCAATTGAGACGCTGTTGCAATAAGTATTTTTCCTTCGGGGTCATTTTTCACTTCTGGGAATAAGTTCTGATATCCACATATTTCTTCTTTTCAGCTGACTTCACATCCTTTTGAATGTGGCTGGCGAAAAAAGCCTACGACTTATGATTACCACACACGCGAAAATCACACCCGTTCTTGACCCGGAATTTGTCCCTGCCGTCCTTTGGAACCGTGCCTTTGAAGCCAAGGTTGCTGAAGACCCGGGAGCTCACGATGTTGAGGTAGCCCTTGGCCGCACCGACGGCACCGTCTTCCGCCGTTCCGTTCGCATTCTCTCCCATGAAGGTGAAAACATGGCCGACAACATCAAATACGTTGAGCGCCTGATCAAATTCATGCTCTGGGGACAGGGTGGAAGCCAGATTTTTATTGCCGGCAACGATGCTGTTGCAGCAGCACTGGCCGAGATGTATTCAGAAAACGGCTCCCGTAAATTCGATTGGGACATCGTCGGTAAAGGGATGTTTGGCGAATACATCAACGTGACAGCCACCACCGCCGATGCCATTCCAGCAGAAAACAGCCCGGTAGCACCACTCGGCCGCCACTTGGAAGGATGCCGGATCGGCTTCGACCTTGGGGGATCGGACCGCAAATGCGCTGCGGTCATCGATGGCAAGGTGGTCTTCTCCGAGGAAGTCCCATGGGACCCTTATTTCAAGGAGGACCCAAGCTACCAATACGACGGAATTATTCACTCCTTGAAGCTGGCTGCCGAGCATCTGCCACGCGTCGATGCCATCGGAGGATCTTCCGCTGGTGTTTACATCAACAACGAAGTCCGTATCGCTTCGCTTTTCCGAGGAATCAAGGACCCGGAGGTATTTGATACCGTCGTTCGCCCAATCTTCAAAAATATCTCTGAAAAAGAATACCCAGGTATCCCCTTCGACGTCATCAACGACGGTGAGGTCACCGCATTGGCGGGATCCATTTCGCTCGACACCAACTCCGTGCTCGGAGTCGCCATGGGAACCTCCGAAGCCGTGGGTTATGTCGATCCTCAAGGCAATGTCACCACCCAGATCAACGAACTCGCCTTTGCTCCGGTGGATTACCGCGAAAACGGGCCGGTTGATGAGTGGTCCGGCGACGAAGGATGCGGCGTCCAGTTCTTCTGCCAGCAAGGGGTTGCCCGCCTCGCACCAGCCGCTGGATTTGACTTCGGCGACATGCCCTTCCCCGAGCAACTGATCAAAGTGCAGGAGGCCATGGCCGAAGGTGACGAAAATGCTGCCAAGATCTACCAAACGATTGGAACATGCTTCGGTTACGCCATCGCCCACTATGCGGACTTCTACGAAATTGGCACCCTGATCATCATGGGCCGCGCCACTTCCGGACCCGGAGGCCAAATCATGATCGATGCAGCCAAGGAGGTGCTCGAGGCCGAGTTCCCTGAGCTCGCTGAGCAAATCACCATCACCCAGCCGGACGAAAAAATGAAGCGTCACGGCCAGGCGGTTGCCGCAGCATCCCTGCCGGCACTTGCTTAAACTCAAACCGAGGGAAGGAGGAGGCCGCCTGTGCGCCTCCCCGCCCCTCTCTTCCGGCAGATGCCCCCCCCCATCAAAGCCCGAATCATCTTTGACGAAAGGTCCCACCATGGGGCCTTTCGTTTACATCGCTGGCACCGCTATCGATATTGGATGTGGCTCCGGAGCGCCATCGGCATCGGAGTTTTTCCATTGGCCATCTGGCTCATTTTCAGCGAAGGCTGGACACCATGGCCCATGCTTCTAATGCTGGTCGGCACCCTGGTGATGCTGCGCCCCATCATCTGGAACATGATGCAGGTCCGCTCATTGCACAAACTCCCGGGCTACGGCCAGGAAGTCTGTTACACAATCACCCCCGAGGCTTTACACATCGACGGAGAAAGTAAATCCGCCCGTCTCGACTCCCACCAAATCGTCGAGTGCGTACCGACCACACAGGGCATCCTGATCTACCATAGTAAAACATCTTACACTTGGCTGCCCCACTCTGCCTTTGATTCCACTACCGACTATCACCAGGCTGGAACATGGCTGAGCCAAATGGCTCAATAAACAAACGTACCCGGCAGACGGGCCATTATTTCATCCCGGTTCCTGGCCGAGAACCGACATAAAGCGCCTGGATCCCATCCAGATACTCCTGAATCGAATCCGACTCCCTGGGCTTGATCGACTCACGCTTCAACGCCCGGCTCAAATCGATGTATTGCTTGAAGCTACCGCTGACCTCGTCGGCCTGAGTAATATAATACCAATCCAGATAATCACGCACCCTGGTTCCCGCTTCCTGATACTTCATTCGAACATCGGCCAGCTTGTTTAGGCGCATCTGAATATCCTTGTCCTTGCCCAGGACAATTTCCCGCAGAATGATTTCATACTCGGCAATCAACGGTCGGTAATTGGGAAAACAACGGTAACTGATGCGTTCCAACTC
This sequence comes from Oceaniferula marina, assembly GCF_013391475.1. Classification (NCBI taxonomy): domain Bacteria; kingdom Pseudomonadati; phylum Verrucomicrobiota; class Verrucomicrobiia; order Verrucomicrobiales; family Verrucomicrobiaceae; genus Oceaniferula; species Oceaniferula marina. The sequence continues at coordinate 148,743 of NZ_JACBAZ010000008.1, forward strand.
CGCACTGGCGCCTGCCACAGCCGCTCTCCGGTCTTCAGGCTCCAAGGATAAAATTTCACGGTATCCATCCATCCCAAGCGTCACCGACGCTTCATTTTCATCGCGGTAACGCAGCTTGAGTATACTCTCCAATCGTTTCTCGGTTTCCAGCAGGGAATAGATCTGCGACACCGTAGCGGTCCCGAGTTCCGCCATTTCCAAATCCACCCATTTTTCCAAGCTGTTCTTTGATTTGTTCATGCTCGGAAAGTGTTTTCGCATCAGGTTTTCCTCTTCCCCCTTGAAGGTCGCCACATCAGAAAGGTAACCTTCCATTCCCCGCCGACCATCCGGTTGACGGAACAAGGCACTGACCATCGCCCCTGAAATGGCACGGAATGCCAAGGGGCGTCGCCCGTCTAATGCCTTCCACTCGGTTTCGGTCGACTCAAACACCTGCTGTAAGGGGAGAATCTCAAAATAAGGAACCCCCGCCTGATAAATCTTCCGGTTCGCCCTGCCGTATTTGAGGTCCAAGGCCTCCAACATCCCGACCACCAACCATGGCCGCACCAAGACATCCTCGCCTTCAGCAACCCGCTGTCCATCGCACAAGCCTCGCTCGTATAAAAGCAACTCCATCACGTGATATCGAAGCCGCTGATGGTCCACCCCCTTGGCTAAATGAAGATGCAGTTTTAAAAACGTCTTTCCCTGGATTTGTTCAATCTCGCGAACCAAGCTGCGTTTCTGCTCCCGGTCCCCCTCTTGGCCGTAGAGATAAATAATGATGGGAAGCTTCAGCTGGCGGCCTTTGTTTCCGGTCATTTCCGCCAATTCACCTCCTAACTTGCCAGCCAGAGATGCAATACCACCTCGAACACGCTGATGACTCCCGACCACGGTGAAACCTTCAAAGGTAGTCACCTGCTCGATCCCATCGCCAGCCTCTTCTGGAACCTTGCTTTCTTCTTCCACGGGAACCGCAGCCGGCGGTTGCCTGTCGAGACCATCCTCCGCGTCAAGCTGCGCATCCAACCATCCCGCACCTAGAAAAAAAAACCAGCCAGCCAGAACGGCAAGCTTTGTTTTTACGGGAAACAAAGAACAACTCATCACTACCTCGCGGGCTGATTACTCAATCGGGGGTCCAGAGTGATCCGCCCGTGTTCGACGACCACATCATGAATTTGAAGCGCTTTCTCAGCCCCCTTGGACTCATCGCGGTAAAGCTTAAGCTCTTCAGCCAGTTCTTCGGCCATCGCACTGAATGCCGGCATCACAAGACGCGCAAATCCGCCAGGCAACTTCACTTGGCCCACTTGGGAAGCATGCCGATGAATACTGAAGCCATTGTCGATGGGTTCGAAGCGCATGAATATCGATGTCACATGGCGAATTCCCTTCGGAAGCTCCCTTTCAATCGCAAACTCAATCTCGCCAGGCTTGAAATTCACCCAGGTTCCAACCACCGACAACTCCTTTTCCAACAGCCCGCCCTGCTTCACTTGCAGCCGCTTTCTCAGCCAGGCGTTCACCTCCCGCTCGTGAAAACTCACCGGCTCATTGCGCTCAATCGCCGTCTTCAATCGCTGCGGCAAGGGTGACACCGGCAAGCGCGTTCCGTTTAAAAGTTCGCGACGACCATCAATTTCATCCACATCATAACTTTTGATGGCAGGAAAGACCTTCACTCCGGAAAGCTCCAAATCCATCACTTGCTGGTTGAATTTTTCAGGTTTGCCCACCGGCTGCCAGATAAAATAGACGTGAAACCCAAGGTAAGCCATCACCAGAAACAATCCCAATAACAACAATCGCTTGAAGAAACCTCCCTTTCTGACCTTCGCTGGGGACTGAGCCTCTGCTTTCTTGGGTCTGTCGCTCTGTTTTTGGTCTGCCATAATCGCGACGAGGGGTAACAAATTCCGATTCGCATGGAAAGCACAGATTCTCGAAGGCAAGCAAATCAACAAATCACCTTGCCAGAGAGGCAAGAGAATGGAAAATATGAGCAACCTTTGCCAGTCTCCGGGGTTGAACGAGTCATAACCATGACCAGCGCATCCGCCACCATCAAGCTCCCGCAGGCTGCCATCGAAGCAACACCTATGCCCGACCCCCGCGCCAGCAGTCCAGCCTCCACGGACGATGTCAGCCCTTCCGCCAGCCACCTCAGTGAGGATGACACGGACGTCGAGCTGATGCAGCGTGTCGCCAAACAGGACGAAGCAGCCTTTGAGCAGCTGATTGAGCGCCACCAACATGCGGTGATCGGAACCGTGGCAAAAATGCTGGGCAACCCGTCTGACGCCGAAGACATTGCCCAACAAGTATTCATCCGAATCTGGAAGAGCGCCCCCCGCTACAAGCCTACCGCCAAATTTACGACCTTCCTCTTCACCATCGCACGCAACCTCGTCTTCAATGAAAGCCGGAGACGCAGCCGCAAAAAAGAATACTCGATGGACGAGCGGGAGGATGATTTTCACCTCCAGACACCTGACCCCCAACAAGCGAGGCCGGATCAAGACGTTCTGCACGCAGAACTCCAACACGCTGTTGACCAAGCAATTGCCTCGCTACCCGAAAAGCAACGGATGGCTGTCATTCTCCGCCGTTACGAAGGGATGCCATACGACGAAATCTCCGAGGTCCTCGGGCTTTCAATCTCAGCGGTCAAAAGCCAACTCTTCCGGGCCAGAACCACCCTGAGGGAAACCCTGCAACAATACCTCAATCAGTAGAGGCTCCCAGCGCGGGTGAAGATGGCGTATTTCTGCCTTTCCAGCGATGCTCGGCACGGCCTAGGATGCATCTTATGCATTACCTCCGACTCACCCTGATGTGGATAGCCTCCGCATTTTACCTGCATGCCGGCGTCACCACCACGCTGGTCACGGATGAATTAAAACTCCCCGTATGGGCCAGCGCCCCTGAAGGAACGTCCCAGTTGCTGTGGATTGTCGAAAAAAAGGGAACCATCCAGATTCTCGACCGAAAATCGGGAAAGAAGCAGCTGTTTCTCGACATCGTTTCGCGAGTCGGTTCCAAGGGCAACGAAGAAGGGCTGCTCGGACTCGCCTTTGAAAAAGATTACCTTAAATCCGGAAGATTCTACGTCAATCTGACCAACCCGAAAGGCTTCACCGAAATCATTCGCTTCACCGCTCACGGCAAAGACAAACGTCAATGCAAACCAGAATCCGCTGAAGTCCTGCTCACCTACAAACAAGACTACCGCAACCACAACGGTGGATGGATCGGCATCGGGCCGGACGGCTATCTTTACATCGGCAACGGAGACGGAGGGTCAGCCAACGACCCCAAAGACCGGGCTCAGGACCTCAGTTCCCACCTTGGAAAACTTCTTCGCATCGACGTGTCCCCAGAAAAAGGCTACCGCATTCCCAAGGACAATCCGTTTAAAAACAATTCAAAGGCCAAAGCCGAAATCTACGCCTACGGACTCCGCAATCCCTGGCGCTGTTCATGGGACCGCAAAACCAAGGATTTTTACATCGCAGATGTCGGCCAAAACGCATGGGAAGAAATCAACTATGTCCCCGCAGGCAAAGGCAAAGGAGCAAACTACGGCTGGAGACTAAGAGAAGGCATGATCGCCACCCCCAAGAAAAAAGTGGGCGGAGACAAACCCAGAGCTGCCATCGACCCGGTCTACGTCTACCGCCACGGCAGCGGCCCCGATCAAGGAGTCTCGGTCACTGGCGGCTACGTCTACCGCGGCCCCATCCAATCACTTCAAGGGAAGTACTTCTTCGCAGACTACGCCAACCCGAGAATCTGGTCGTTCGAAATAAAAAATGGCAAGATGCACAACTTTGAAGACTGGACCGATACCTTCAAATACAAAGGAAAGTCCATCAAATCGATTTCTTCCTTTGGAGAAGACCCGGAAGGCAACCTCCTGATTATTTCCTACAAAGGAAGTATCTATCAGGTGGTCGAGCAATAATGCTTTTTCAGGGCGTAATGGCTAAACCATATCCACAGCTCCCTTGAGGTCTTTCTCTTTTAGGCCTTTCTCTTTTGCATCACGCCCTAGATTCAACATGCCCCCATCCCTCCGCTCCCTCTGCTGCCTGATCACCCTGCTTTCGTCAGTCTTCACATGCCGGGGGCACGTCGTAGAACAGCTCTTTTTCATTTTAGAAAAAGCAGGCCCCCAATGGGAGGTCACAAGCGCATTCGACGCCGGATACGCACTGCCGAAATTCCGCGACGACGCCTCATCACCGCAACCTCCTCGCTCGTGGCTAACAGGACTAAGCGAGAAAGAGCATCAGGCGCTACGCACTGAAGCCGAAACCTACCTGCGCGAGTCCATGCTCTTCAGCTATGGAGATCAAACCGCCGATTTCACCGTCAGCTTTCCCGACTTTGCAAACCGACCACCCAGCTTCCCAACCATGCTGAACGGAGGTGCTTATTTCAACATCAGCCTCCGCGGCAACATTGAAATCCAGCAAGGTCAAGCGCTCAAACTCACGATTGCACAGGGAGATCGGCCCAACTTCATCATCGCCAGTGGCCCCCAAAGCAAGCGCCAATACCGGATCCTCAAACCGGGAGAATCGGTCGAACTGTTCACGCTTGACCCAAGCGGCAACGAGCACATCCCCCAACACACGGGCAATCTCGATTGGATCCGTCTCGGCTACCAACACGTCCTGCCCGATGGATGGGATCACGCCCTGTTCATTCTTGCGCTTTTCCTCATGGCTCGCCGCTGGCAAGCGCTACTCGCCCAATCCCTGTGTTTCACCATCGCCCACTGCATCACGCTCGGACTGGCCAGCAGCCACGCAATGGCCATTCAACAATGGCCGGGAGCCTGGCTAATCGAACCGCTGATAGCACTCAGTATTGCGGCCGTCGCGATAGAAAACCTGTTCACGGATCAACAAAGCAAGAGACGACTCGTTACCGTGTTTCTCTTTGGACTCATCCACGGATTAGGATTTGCAGGGAGCCTTGGCACCTTGCTCAACCCCTCCGGCGAAAACGGCATTCGCTCCCTGGTATTAGCCAACATCGGCGTCGAACTTGCCCAAGTCACCCTGCTACTGATAGCATGGATCCTAACGACCTCCTGGCACACCTCGAAGATCTACCCCCGATTCAGAGCCATCGCGTCCGCCGGCATCAGCCTAATCGCTCTGTTCTGGTTTGTTGACCGACTTTGGTCCAGCCACCCGTTCTAACGGAAGGTGATTTTTATTCCTCTGGAACGCCAGGCCTTACTGATCGCATCCTGCATTTCTTCCCAGGACCTGCCGGCCAAAAGCACATTCAAAGCATCCTCTCCACTTTTGCCCTCTTTCAAGGCTTTGAGAAAAGCATTGATGTTCGCTCGGTCCTTATTGCCATCCCAATGGAAATAATAATAGGTAAGCAATAAGCCGACCCCGTAATTCAGGTTTCCGTTGGCAGTAAAACTCGAATACGGCTGCAACATATAACGCTTCAATGGAGGAAGGGCAATTTCATCCCCCAGATTACGACCTCCTACCCCACCCTTACCGTATTCCATCACGTAGTCTTTGATGGCGCTCAAATTGGTTTTCACCATAAATTTACCGGAACGGTATGGTGTAACAGCCACATACTCGGCCAGGCCTTCGGAAAACCATCCGCGGGCCCCGGATTCAAAATAGGCATTATCCGTAAGTTGGTGAGCCAATTCATGAGGCAGGGTTTTATTACTTCCCTTGTGGTCATACATATAACCACTACCCACCTTTTTAACCCCCAATCCTTCCAAGGGAGCCATCACCACTCCCTTTCCTCCACGGGACATAAAGACCCCGGCCGATGATGGAGGACCACCATTCGAAATGTAGCTATCCCTTGTCTCAAACAGCAGAATTTTGTGGCGAAACTGCGCACCTGGAATGTGCGCTTTCATCGAAGCAATCGGCAATTCCCTACAATATTCACGCGTCGCCTCAAACATGGCGGCAAATTTTTTCACCACACTCTTATTCAGCCTGACATCTGATACGAACTCATAATTCGGGCTGTGATAGACATACTCATTATTCGTATCATCCTCCTTCACAATGGCAATCTCGACATCAAACCCGGAATCAATCCGGTCAGGCCACTCCGCATCAAAGTTGTCCTTCAAGCCATACTGTTTTTTTAAAGCAGCCGCTGAAAACCCACCGCGTGAAACACGCTTCGTATCCCCCGAAGATTCATTTTCCTTGGGTTTTTCTTCTGCCTCCTCCTGCTTTTTCTCCTGCCACTCTTTGATGTAATCGACATCTTCCTTCGAAAGTTTTTCAAACGGCACTTGGTAGGTTTTCCCATTTTTTTGGAGTTTCAACTCCACCTTACCTTCCATCACCTGGACAATGTTGGCTTCAATTTTTCGCCCCTGAACATCGGTGAACGTCCGTCCCATCGCCGGGATCGCACATGCTACCAGCCAGGCTGCGCCACAGCATACAATTCGTTTGTTTTTCATCATTTCAGTATGTCTATTGGTATAACGTCTCAAAAGGAGGAATAGTTCAATCATTTGCCACTTTTTCCATGCACAGCTCCCGGTTCACTGCCCGATCCCGACCGTTGGCTGCGGTATCCTGATAAGAAAAACAGCACACAAGCCAAAACAACCATCGAAAGACCCAACCAGAAAAACGACCACCCTCCGGGCATGCCGATACAGGCTCCATAATACCAACCACACAACAAACTGCCACTGCAGGCTCCCATACCGCTGGACAAGGTGCCCAACAAAGCTTGGGCCTGATTCCGCATCCCCGGTTCGACCCGTCGATTCACCAGCATCTGCCCGGTAACATAATAAAACGTGTAGCAAGGGCCATGCATCGCGATGCCCAGCCAGACCCACCACAAACTGCCGGACCATCCTGCAAAGGCAAACAACAAGTAACGCAACAATGCAAAGGCCAAGGCAGCAACCAAAACCCACTTCACCCTGCCTCGCGCAAGAAAGCCCCCGAGTAACAACAAAGCCACCACTTCAGTCACCTGCCCAAGTGTCATCGATGCCGCCGGGTGCCCGTCCCCCAGATCACGCAGCAAAATCGGCGTATACATGTAAAATGCAGCCAATGGGATCGAGAGCAGAACCGTTGTTATCAAAAACACCCGCATCGATGGCTCCTTAAATAAATGGATAGCATCCATGCCAAAGTAACGCCTCCAGCTAAGCTGCTGCCCCGGCGTCCCTTGTGGTGGGGTATCCGGCATCATAAAACAGGCCAAGCCCAATAAAATTCTGGCACCCATCGCAGCCATGCCAGCCATCGGCGAACTATCCCAGGCCAGAAAACTGACCACTAAACCCGCAGCAATCCAACCAAAGGTTCCCCACAACCGATACAAGGGGAAGCGTTTCTCCGGCTCATCCAGATGCGTCAGAGCGACGGTCGAGAGCAGGGCCATCATCGGAGCGGCAATCAAGGCATTGAGCCATTGAAATCCAAGGTAGGCCCAAGGTCCCCACCCCCACTCAATCGAAGCGAAGGCCAAGCCGAGGAAGACCGCCCCAGCCAAGGAGAGTGTCCCCATCAACTTTTGAGCCGAAAACCGATAGTCGGCCAGCGAACCGAAAATCAAAGGGGAAAACAATGAGGCCAGCGGCCCGGCGGCAAACGCGTATGGAATCACCCATTCCAAGCCCCGGGTGGACAAAATATTGGGCAGCGCCGGCGTCCATAAACCAGGCGCGACAAAAAGCAGGAAAAAGGCGACCGAAATCCACCAAAACCCACCACGCCCAAACTTCATCTGTAAACCACCCAGCACAAACACAAGCTACCGACTATCCCCCGCAGGTAAATACGAAAGTCCACAGCAGCACAACCGCCCCCCGGAATCAAACCGATAACAAAACGTCCAGCACCTGGTCGCTCTGAAGATCTTCAAACAAATGATCCGGCTGATAGAGCTCCAATTGCTCAGAGCTAAAACCACCCGTGGCCACGGCCAGCGTCACCGCTCCGATCGCTTTACCACAAGCAATATCCTTCGGTGTATCTCCAATCACCACTGTTTTTTCAGCTGAAAATTCGTTACCGTAATGAGCCGACGCCCGTTCGAGAGCCACAGGCCCCAAGCGGTTGCGATCATGGTGGTCGTCACCAAATGCGCCGAAGGCAAAATAATCATGCAAGCCGTAATGGCGCAGCTTTTCCCAAGCTCCCTCGGCAATATTTCCCGTCAACAAGCCGACGGCCACATCCTCCCGGACCAGTGAATCCAACAAGGGAACCACACCGGGAAGCACGCTACCCGTGAATTGAGCGAGGTTGGGCGACAAGTAATTCAAATACACCTCGTAAAACGTCTCGTGTGCGAGGTCGCGGGAAAAGTGATCCAACATCCCCATCACGATCCCGGCATCCGTACTGCCAGCCAAATCCAACTCCGGACCATCAGCACCGAAGAGTTCACAAGCCGCCTGTTTCAGGGCTGCCATCCCAGCACCACCGGTATCAATCAGTGTGCAATCAATATCAAATAACAATAGACGCGACATGGATTCTCTTTCTCGTGATCGGTAAAAACAAAAACCGGAACCTCGGAAATAGATCCGGATTCCGGTTTCTCAAGTTATCCGTAAAGAGGATGTTTACTCTTCACCCTCATCGAAATCATCGTCATCCAGATGCTCATCACCCTGGTCATTAGGATCAACCAGATTTCCGTGACTGAGCAGAAAATGACGAACCTGCTGCTCCTTCGGAAGAGGAGACAAGAGCATGGTCACCGCGCGTCCGGCCAGTCGGGCTGGCAGGTCAACGTTTGCAATCTGCTTGAGATCCTCAGCCACCTTGGTGAGCACCTCAAAGCCGATCTCCCGGTGAGCATTCTCACGGCCGCGGAACTGCAGGCGCACACGCACCTTGTTCCCCTGCTCGAGAAACTGCTCACAACGGGCAAGCTTGATATTGTAATCGTGAGTATCGGTTCCAACCCGGAGCTTGATCTCCTTGATTTTCACCGTTGCCTTGGCCTTGTTTTTCTTCAGCTTCGACTGCTCATACTTGTATTTCCCGTAATCACAAACCCGGCAAACCGGAGGTTTGGCATTTGGTGCTACTTCTACCAAATCCAATCCTACGCCCTTCGCCTTTTCAACCGCTTCACGTGAACTCATCACGCCTAGCTGCTGGTCTTCATAAACAACGCGCACTTTCGGGGCACGGATTCGCTCATTGACACGGGTCTGGTCACGACGACCACGGTACGGTTTCTTTTTCGGTTTAGCTATGGTGTTCTCCTTTGTTGGTTAGTTGTGGGAAATGAAATATCGGCCAATAGGCACGCAATTTTTAGAATCGTGTCGATTCTGAAAGGGTGTCGATTTTGTTACCATCAAGCTTTCCATGCACATCAGCGGGGGGCAATCACAGGACACAAACATCGACAGCCGGCTCACAATGCCCGGCTGGCAATTTCCTGTTGGATGGTTTGAACAAATTCATCGATCGACATCGCACCAAGATCATCTCGATCCCGGTGACGCACAGAGACGCTGCCACTCTCGGCCTCGCGTGCTCCGATAACCAACATGTAAGGCACCCTGTCCAATCTGGCAAGACGAATTTTCGCCCCCACCTTATCGGCATTCCGATCGGCTGAGACCCGGACTCCGGCATCCGCCAACTTCTTCACGGCGACATCCGCCGCCTCGTTGAATTTTTCCGAGATCGGAAGCACCCGCACCTGCTCTGGTGAGAGCCAAGTCGGGAATTTCCCTTCAAAATGCTCAATCAGCAAACCAGTAAAGCGCTCCAAGGAACCAAACGGCGCGCGGTGAATCATCACCGGACGATGCGGCTTGTTGTCCGACCCGATATACGTCAGATCAAAACGCTCAGGCAAGTTGTAGTCGACTTGCACCGTTCCAAGCTGCCAGTCGCGACCAATCACATCCTTGACGACAAAGTCGATCTTCGGCCCGTAGAATGCAGCCTCCCCTTCTTCCTCAATGTAATCGACCCCCAAGGTCTGCACGGCCTGCCGCAAAGCATCTTCCGCTTTGTCCCAATTTTCGGGGTCCCCCACATACTTGGTGCTGTCAGGGTCGCGCAACGAAAGGCGCACACTGTAATCCTCCATTCCGAGCGTCTGCAGCACGGTTTTCACCAGGCCAAGACACTTCTGGACTTCTTCCGCCACCTGATCAGGCGTGCAAAAAAGGTGGGCGTCATCCTGGGTAAAACCACGCACACGGGTCATGCCGCCCAGCTCACCGGACTGCTCCCAGCGGTAAACCGTACCAAACTCAGCAAGGCGAACCGGAAGGTCACGGTAGCTGTGGTGCTCACTGGCATAAACTTTGATATGATGCGGACAGTTCATCGGACGCAACATGTATCCCTCGATAGTCCCTGTATTCAGGCCATTGGTCAGCGTCGCGCAGGTGGCGCCCTCATCCGATAGCTTTTCGAGCGCATCCCTCTCAGGAATCGCTGCAAACTGGCTCTCCTGATAATATGGGAAGTGTCCGCTCGTCCGATACAAATCCAGCTTCCCGATGTGCGGAGTAAACACCTGGGAGTATCCCTGTTTGTCCAACTCACCGGTAATAAAATCCTGGAGGGCACGGCGGATCAGGCCGCCTTTGGGTTTCCAGAGGATCAAGCCCTGACCAACCGCTTCATCGATATGAAAAATCCCCAATTCCTTACCGAGGCGGCGGTGGTCTCGCTTTTTGGCCTCTTCAAGTTTTTCCAAATGCTCGTTGAGCATGGTTTTATTTTTAAAGCAGGTCCCGTAGACCCGTTGCAACTGAGGTCGGGTGTTGTCGCCTTTGTAAAAGGCAGACGCCACACTCATCACCTTAAACGCTTTGCAATTGCCGGTCCGGCCCACGTGTGGTCCGGCACAGAGGTCCCAGAACTCTCCATTTTTATAAATCGAAATTTCCTCCCCTTCCGGAATGTCATTCAGAAGATCCACCTTGAATTGGCTCACCGCATCGCGCTCGGACAACCCACCCAAGCGACCGCTCTCAGCGAGTGCCAAAGCTTCCTCACGGCTGACCACCACCTTCTCAAAGGTTTCATTGGCCTTCACCACCTTCTTCATTTCAGCCTCAATCCGCTCAAAGTCCGTCGTTGAAATCGCATGATCCAGCTCCACATCGTAATAGAAGCCGCTATCCACCGGAGGACCACCCGCTAACTGGGCATTCGGCCAAATCCGCAGAATGGCGGTCGCCAGAACGTGGGCACAAGAATGCCGCAGGCGCTCCAGATCACTCATTTGATGACGCTGTTCCAGCGTCTTACGTTCGTTTTTTGCTTCGGACATGTTGCAGCGAAAAAGCCACTACCGGAAGGGATTTGCAACCTTTTTTAACCACAGAAGACACGGAAAACACAGAAGTTGGCCGGGGAGAAGCGCCCAAAGCTCTCCCATTTGCTGAAGCAGCTCTTCCATCCTGCTGAAATCAGCTTTCTTCTTTCTCCGAAGTGAAGCTTATGTTAGCCATCTACTTACCATGAATGCCCGCTGCATGCTCATTCTAATCTTTGCTCTTTTCTTCAGCCCGTGGCTGCACGCCGAAGAAGAACCGGCAAAAGCAGACAAACCCCCTCAGTCCGGAAAATATGTATTCGGATACATTTCGACTCCACTCAACCTGCTGAACATGCTTCAAAAAGATGAAGAAGAGAGTTCAGAAGATGACCCCTTTGCTGCACAGGAGCCCGAAACAAAGCTTAAGCCTAGAAAAACACTATCTGAGTTTGCTCCCTTACTCGATCCTAGCAGCATACCACTGTGCCTTCCTCAACAAGCCCGCTACCGCGACCTTTCAAAAGCAGTCTCGCAATATGGATTATATATAAAAAATCCAGAGTGGATACTCCTCTCAACAGGCCCGAATGCAGATCATCGAATCTACTTTTGCTCCACATCCCATAATGCCGACATCATTGACCAAATTTTCATGGTCATGTGCGTGGGCATGCCCAAGTCCTTTATCACCCACGTAGATCTGGTTTCACTGAAGATGACCAACCATGCCCCCCCAATCAAAACATGGAAGAACCTGCAAGAGCTCAATCCCATTCCACGCATGCACTTGGGAGCAGTCACTATCAGTGGCGAAAGAAGCAGACTACATCTCAAATCACCCCGCCATTCAGGCTCCCTCGATTTCGAACTCACTATCGGAGAAAACAACCTTTATTACGACGGACAAATCCATTTTACATGCCAAATCCCAGACACTGACATTTTCATTCAACAACAAACAGCCTACACCGGACAACTTGACACACCCTTCATCATTGATTGCGGCACCTATGGAAATGAGAATGAAACTTTCCTACTCATCATTCATCAACAGGATATCACCCCTCCCCACTCCGATGCAGGCATCAAAATTCTCAAACGCATGGACAAAATCGAGGGCATCTATGCAAAACGCCCAACTAACAAAACTGAAACAGAACAAAAAAATATCATACGACACTATCATGCGAATTCATCGCTGCTCGATTTTCTCAATGAATACACAGAGGTCAAAGCCCAACCTCTAATTCGGACACAACAACAAAATGGCAAAGCTTACCCGCCGGACCAGCATGTCTTCGATATCACACCATGTCTCCGTGCTATTGGCTATAGCTTCAAAGCTCAACAATGGGTACACTACAACAAAAGCACGCAAAAAATCATCATTTACAGCCCTGATTATCAAGGCCACGAGATCATGACCATCATAGACGATCTTTTACCTCAAATCGTCATGGTGAATATGAAAATCACATTCTACGAAATCTCAAATAACCCTGACACAAATCCAATTTGGAAGCTTGATCAAATAAAAGATAACAACGCTCTGTTGCTCAAATCATATGCAACCGTTACCCGGAGTGGTGAAAAATCCATTTTCGGGGAGTATACCAGCAAGCCTCTAGCCCTACCGAACAAAGCAGCCCAGAAAGAACTCAGATATAAACCGTGCTGCGAAATCGAAACCACCATCAGTGATTATAAGCAAGTCCTCAATATGCGAGTGCATCTGGAAATACCTCCATTAGGAAGTAACAAAACCACAACCAAACTGAATTCTAATTTTGTCATGACAGACGGCGTCCCCACCATCGTCGAACTAGGACACCCTGACAGCGGCAAACGCACCATCGTTCTTGTTCTTCAAGCCGATGTCATCTCTCCGGACGGTTCACTTTATCGCGACCGACTAAAGCCCCTGCCTGTAGAATGATTTGGGTATAGGTCACAATTGATGTCCGAGAATCAGACCCGCACCCCGCATATCTTGCTCATCGCTACACCTTACTTGCCCCAGCACACGTTTTAGTTTGTCATATAGATCAATAGTTGAAATCTAAATTCCAACAATGCTTGTGATTCATTTTTCACAAGCTGGAACCACTAAGACAAACCAACGATGAAAGACTTCCTCAAATTCGCGCCACACGCCCTGATCATTGCCCTGCTTGCCGGGTTGATGCAACTCCTCGACCTTCAATCCGGAGGCTACTTTTTTGCCTGGGTCGGCTTCGCAGCCTGGGCCTGTTACTTTCTTGCAGGATGCACGCCCAAGGGAGGAGTCAAAGTGATCTCGTGCTGGGTCACCGGAGTCATCGCCTCGGTTGCCATCATCGAACTGGGTCTCAAACTAACCGAAGCGTCCGGCAATGCCTCTGTGGGGTTCCCGATTGCCGTTGGTTTTATCGCCTTTTTTGTGATTCTCTTTGAAAAAGTTCCGGGGCTCGATTTCATCCCGGCTTGGTTTGTCGGGGCTGCCTGTTTCTTTGGGGCCAACAACTTGCTCGGAGGCGACTACTCCAAATCGATTCCCGTCATCTTGATTTCCTGCGTTGTCGGGCAAATCTTCGGGGTGGTTACTGTCGCCCTGAGAACCAAGTATGGGGCCATGGTCGATGCCGAAGGTGAACAAGAAGCCGCTTCAGGAGAGGCCGCCTAAATACAAAAAAGCATGGGCTCCAAACCCATGCTTTTTACTTTCAAATTTTAGCTTCTACCATCAGCCCCACCCTCACAGGACGGGGCTTTTTTTATCCTTTCTTCAAAGCCTTATACCAAGTAGTAAACAGACGGGACGATAGCCGAGATGAATGAGTTCTTTGGTAAGGCACGACGAAGGAATGGTGCGGGCACCATGACTCAAACCATTCTCCCAGTTAAATTGGCAGAATGGTTTGAGTTTAAGATGATGAGTCAGTCAGCAAGCTGAACGGCAAGGAGGCACTGAATCTTTTAGATTTTACCGTTGTTGCGCGTCGGTTGCATAGCCCGCTATGCGCCTTCCTTGCGCCTAGTTAAAATCGAAAACCTTCAGTGCCATTCAGCCAATTTAACGGATCAAATGGTATAAGGAGAAACAAAGCCAAAGGAGTCATTCATACGGAACGCTCATGGATCACGCAGTGCTTTTCCAAATACCTCAACAACGATCAATCGTCTCGTCTGCTTTGCGGAGTGGTATTATGGCACACGCGGGAACTTCGAGAAGTCAGGTTGACGTTTTTCGACAAAGGCATTTTTACCCTCCTTACCCTCTTCGCTCATGTAGTAAAGCATGGTGGCATTTCCAGCCAAATCAAGAAGTCCCATCTGGCCGTCGCAATCCGCATTGAGGGCAGCCTTCAGACAGCGGAGAGCGATCGGCGAGTGCTCAAGCATTTCACGGCACCACTGCACCGTTTCGGTTTCAAGTTCGGCCAGTGGCACCACGGTATTCACCAGCCCCATCTCAAGCGCCTGCTCCGCGTTGTATTGGCGACACAAGTACCAGATCTCACGAGCCTTTTTCTGTCCGACGATCCGTGACAGGTAACTCGAGCCCAATCCTCCGTCAAAGGACCCGACCTTCGGCCCGGTCTGGCCAAAGATGGCATTGTCGGCAGCAATCGACAAATCGCAGACCACATGCAAGACATGTCCACCTCCGATGGCATAACCAGCGACCATCGCGACCACGGGTTTCGGTAGGTTGCGAATCTTGCGTTGCACATCCAGAATATTCAGCCGAGGCACTCCGTCACCACCAATGTATCCGGCATGACCACGAACTTTTTGATCCCCTCCGGAACAAAACGCCTTGTCTCCCGCTCCCGTCAGGATGATCACACCCACTTCGGGGTCTTCGTGGGCGAGATCGAGCGATTTCAACAACTCTTGGGTGGTCTCAGGGCGGAATGCATTACGCACCTCCGGCCGGTTGATTGTGATTTTGGCAATTTGGCCGTCTTCACTCTTTTCGTAAAGAACATCGGTAAAGTCATCAGGTTGGGCAGATTTCCACATGCCGAAATCATCCATACATCCATGGAAGCGTGCAACCGCTAAAAAAGCAAAATTCTCAGCCGGGCTCTGGTATGTCCCGGGGTCACTTCTCTGCAAGCGCTTCGAGCCATTGCACACAGACACCGGCAAAGGCTTCCGATTTTTCCCAGGGAACCCGGTGCCCGCAATCCTCAAGCACCTGGTGGCTCGCATTCTGGAAGAATGGGACAACCTCCTCAGCCAATGCAGTGAATTTCTCATCCCTGGCACCACTTAACCACAGAACCGGACAGCTCACCGCCCTCAATTGTGGTCGAAGGTCCTGCTGAGCCCCCAGTGACCAGTCAACAAAGGAACGAGCCACCGACGTCCGCCGATCTTTGAGCTGCATCCGGTCCGGCATCGCTGGACCATCAGCCAGAACCGACTGAGCTTGCCACTGCTCTAAAAACTCCCGCCAGTCCCCCTTCAACGCCCGAGCCGACCAGATCGCATCCTGAGCCCTCCTTACAGCCCGCTCCGATTCCTCCTGCAGCCCGGGATGAGCCGAGATAATGACGGCAGCCTTCCAGAGCTCGGGACGGGCGATCAGGGCATGGAGCGCCAATCGTCCACCCATCGAATAGGCAATCAGAATCGGCTCATCATCAACCCGTGCAATCTCAGAAGCCAGAGTGTCACCAAACTGGCTCAAGGGCATCGGACAGCAATCAAGAAAACGCCACAGGTCCAGACGCCGAACTTCCCCTCTTAAGGGAAGCCCGTGGGCGCGTAAGGCGTCGGACAAACCCAACCAGTCGGCCGGGCGTCCAACGGCTCCATGCAATGCCCATATCATGGGGCTAGCACTAAAGATTAGAGCGCTTTCAAACAAGCCTGAATCGCATCAAAGTCAGGCATATCATGTGGATTGTCGAGCACTTCGGCATAACGAACCACTCCTCCCTTATCGACGACAAAAGCCGAACGCTTGGAAACACCTCCCATAATCAAATTGGCCTCGGGAATGAAACTTTCATACGCCACGCCATAGGCCTCGGAGACTTCGTGTTCGTAGTCGCTGAGTAAGGTCAGGCCAATCCCCTCTTTTTTCGCCCAAGCTTCCTGAGCAAAGGGATTGTCTCCGGAAATTCCAACAACCTTGGCATCCAAAGCGGTGTAAGCATCCAGGCTCTTGGTAATCGAACAAAATTCAGCAGTGCAACCACCGGTAAATGCCATCGGCACAAACAAAAGCAACACATGGGAATCAGCCGTTAGATCGGACAAGGCAATGACTTGGGGGCCATCGGCAGTTTGAGAGACAAGGGAGAAATCAGGGGCTTGGTCGCCAATTTGAATAGACATGGTAGTTTGGTGGTTAATGGTGGTTTGATCGATAGTATCTAAGTCAGGTTGAATCAATCTTGGAGCCCATCAGGAGATCCGTTAGACCGATCAGTATCTCACGTTCAAGCCTGAGAATTTCCCATGGACCGTCGTAAGAACTCCGGACACTAAGCCACGTTATTGCAGCATGGCAAGTATGATCTTGAACACTCTCTGACATCTCACCCACGCGGCGGCGGGCCTTCGCGTTGTGCCCGTTCGTCCTGCAGCTGCTGCAAGGTCGGAGGAGACGTCAACAAACGTCTGACACACCACCACCCCGCAACCGATCCGCCGAAGTGGCATGCGTGACTGATTTCAAACAATCCGCCTCCGGCCCACCCCGCGACAAGCCCTCCCATCTGGGACAAACCGGGCAAACCCAGCCCCGGATGCATCAACCACATACCGAGCTCTGCCAGGATCAAACCCATCCCCAAATGTTTACCACTCACAGGGACCGGCCACATTCGAACCTCGGGAGACAAGGACACCAAAGCCAGCAGCAGAGCGAAACAGGCGCCGGAGATCCCGACCAAATAAAGTTCGTCATGTCCGGTCCAGGCAAAAACCAACCCGGTCAAGGCATGCAAAACACCTCCAAATAATACACCGTAAAAGATAATCTCCATACACTTCCGCCACCCCAGAATGTGCATCACCCGGCCACCGACCATCCACAACATCAACACATTCACCCAAAGGTGCAGCCAGTTCCCATGCAGCACACCATAACTCAACAACTGCCACACCCGCCCCTTGGACAATCCGTCCCACGACAAGCCAAACCACACAAATGGCTCAGGCCACCGCTCAACACCACCGCCCACGGCAAGCAAGGCATAAACCGCAATCAACGATACCGTCAAAAGAGTCAACGGCTCCAGCCCCGGTCGATGCAACTGCACTCGGGGAAGGCACTTCAGCTTTGAAAATCGGGAGGTGATTTTGCAATCTTACCGAATTCATCCGCATATGGCACGCAGAAAAGTAGGGCATACCTCAGCCCGCACCGACGCTTCATTCCCGACAAGCGAAAAGCTAACTAAACAGCCCCATTTTCTCATCTTCCTCGATCCGGTCGCGATCAAACAGGCCTCCGGAAACCTCCCATTCTTGCTCGGGCAACTTCTGCTCGATGACATCAATTTCCGGATCTTGATTTTTCCGGGTGCGTTCAAGAAAGTCGTGATAATACAGCACTTCCATCCGACCATCGTGATGTTCCACCACACAGCTAAGGGTCTCCACCCAGTCGCCACTGTTCAGATAGTGAACGCCATCGATCACCTCATCCGCCGGGGTATGAATATGGCCGCAGATGATGCCGTCGCAATTTCGCTTCACCGCCAGTTCGACAAGTTTTTCTTCGTATTTGCCCACAAAGTTCACCGCTGATTTCACCCTACCTTTAATCGCCTTACTTACGGAGTAATACTCCTTCCCTCTCCAGCTTCGGTACCGGTTATAAACACGGTTGAAGCGCAACAAGGCATCGTAACCAAAAGAACCTAACACCGCCATCCATTTGAAATCCGTGGATACCGCATCAAAGCCATCTCCGTGAAGCACGAGAAACTTGCGTCCGTCAGCAGCCACATGAACGATTTCATTCCGGCAACGCAAGCGACCTAACTCCATTGCCAGAAATTGCTGAAGAAAATCATCGTGATTGCCACGCAAATACACCACTTCCGATTCCTCTTTTTCCATTTTCTTGAGCAGCATTCGAACCACCCGGGTGTGGATCTTTTTCCACTTGCTCCCGCGCTTCAGCGCCCAACCATCGATAATATCACCATTGAGCACCACCTTCTCGCATCGGGTATGCTTGAGAACGTCAACCACCTCCCGGGCCTTGCTGTCGTGTGACCCCAAATGCAGGTCCGATAAAAATAGAGTCCTCACATTCATCGGCTTTCTGGTTTTGCTCGACTGCTTCCCTCTACCATTTTGCCGGATGACCTCTTGCAGATGGGATTCAAACTGACGAGTGATTTCATTCCACCCTAATTTTTGCGTATCACGGCAAGCACGTTGCCGCAAATGATTCAAGCCTCTCAAATCCACCGCTTGTTCGGCTTTTTGCAAGAACTCAAACGCATCCCCCTTGGTTGCGACCAAACCGTTGACACCATCCACGACATGCTGCCTGGCCGCTGCATAGTTGTAGGAAACAGTAACCATGCCACTCGCCATCCCTTCCAACAAAACATTGCCAAAGGTTTCGGTTTCACTCGGAAAGAGCAAAATATCCGCCGAGGCGTAATGAGTCGCCAAAGCCGTCCCCTGCTGCACACCTACAAAATGCACATGCCGATGTTCCTGTTTCAGCCGATCACGCATCGGGCCTCCGCCAACAACAACAAACTGCATATCGGGCACTTTCTGCCGCATCATCCGAAACGCCTCCATTGCCAACTCCAGATTCTTTTCCGGAGCCAGACGCCCCACCACCATGGCAACCGGTGTCGAAGGTCTCGCCCCCCAACGCATACGCAACTCTGCAGACCGTTTGTCCGGCGAAAACAAGGTGGTATCCACCCCTCTCCCCATGAGCTTGATATTGTTAAAACCATCACGCTCCAACATCGACTTCACATCCTCCGAGGGAACCAAGGTGCAGTTCGCCATGTCATGCACCCGCCGCAAGTATGCCAGTGCGGCATTCTGCATCTTTCCTAGATGATATTGCTTCATGTAGTGGTGAAAATTGGTGTGAAACCCAGCAATGGTGGGGATCCCCAAACGACGGGCCACCTTCATGGCCGAAAAGCCAAGCAGACTCTCAGTCGCCACATACAGGGCATCCGGACGTTTTTTCTGCCATCGCTTGAGCAATTTGCCCTTTTTGGGAAACCCGAACCGAACTTCGGGATAGCCGAGCAGAGGCAATGACTGCAGCTTCACTTCCCCTTGCCCCTCTTCAGGGGCTGTATGCAGCACGTAGACCAGGTGGCCTCTGGCACGTAATCCATCCACCAATTTCCCCAGCGTCATGGCCACTCCGTTCACGTCCGGTCGATATGTATCCGTTACAATTTCAATTCTCATCTTCTTTTTCTAATATTCCGCAGCTATTAAGCCACAGTCCGACATTGACGACGCATGTGACAGTGTATCAGTTTCGCCACACAACGATGAACCAAGACCCTGAACATCAACATACTGCTGCCGAGTCGATGAACTACGGCATCCTCGGTGATGACAAACAAAGCACGCCGGAGCGACTCGAGAAGTATACCGGAACGGTCGACTGGGAGTATTTACAGCCTCATTTTGATTCAGGTGCCCTCATCTACGTCGACCCCTCGCTCAGCCTGACCGAGGTGGGACAGGCACTGGCAGACGACAACAAAGCAGCGGTCGAAACATGGCTCAAATCGGGAGATCTAGTTAAGCCATCCGAATTACATGTCGAATGGTGGAAGAAAAACCCCGAAACCTTCAACGCCCTCGTCGTATCCCCATTTGTCTTGATGCAGCCGGTTCAAAAGACGTAAAAAGTTCTTTTTTTTCGGGAGTCGTCCTTGACATGCAGCGACTTAGCGTCGATAGGCCCCTCCGCCATGAAGAAACTTCCATTACTTCTCAGCACCGCCTCCTTGATGTTTTTGACGCCCAGCGTCGCTAAAACAAACAAGACCGCACCTGATAAAGACAAAGAAGCCAAAGTGCTCAAGACCGAGCACGGCAAGGCATCTTGGTATGAAATCAAGTGCAACGGAGGGACCCATACCGCGAGTGGCATTCCTCTCAAGGACCATGCCATGACAGCGGCCCACAAAACCCTGCCCATGGGCACCAAAGTGCGCGTCACCAATAAGCGTAACGGCAAGTCCGTTGTGGTTAAAATCACCGACCGCGGGCCATACATCAAGGGCCGAGTCATTGACGTCACCAAAGGGGCCGCCAAAAAACTCGATTTCATCAGAACCGGCGTAGTCCACTGCAAAGTCGAAGTCCTCGAAGACTAATACCATTTGAGTGGTTCGTTTGTCGGAATGGCGGTGTTCGTTTGGCCTTGAGTTCAAGGCGTGACAAAGGAATGTAGCGAGCTACATGACTGAGGAAAAACGCCGAAATCAAGCCAAAGAAATACCGCTTTTCATTCCCATCAGCTACGCTGACTAGCTTCCACCTCAAGCTCTTCACTATTTGTCCATTCCGATAAAATAACCGGGAGAATGGTATAAACGACGGGTTCCCGTCTTGCGCATAAGATCAGCAAAACAGACGGGAATGCTTGAGCCTGATGCTGTTGCATCTCGGCAAAGCAGCCATCTCTCGACTAAGCCCAGGCAGACGTGTCGACACACTGATCGCCTGCCTACCGACAGCCTAAAAGTTGTCTTAGGGCTCGTCGCTCTGCTGCGTGCACGCGCTTATTCGGATACCGCTCGGTGCACCTTGGCTGGGACCAGCATCTGCAGGTAGCCGCCTTGAGATGGCGGGCGAACATCGCTGATCTGAATCACCGAGGCCTTGCGAACGTGTATGCCACCGGCTTCGCAACCCAGCAACCATTCGGCGAGATAGGAAAAATCCGGCTCGTGCCCAACGATCGCCACACGCTCGAACTCAGCGTAGGCCTTCAGTTCAGCCGCGGCTCGGTTGGGACGCATCCCACAGGCCAACCACGGTTCGATCACCGGTGCGTCCAAGCCGCAAACATCACAAAAAATCTCAGCGGTCTGCTTTGCCCGGATCAGCGGGCTGGCCAGCGTCACCTCCGGAAGCAGTTTATTTTTTTTGAGAAACTCCCCCACACTGCGGGCTTGGAGTTCTCCCTTTTCCGTCAAGACCCGAGCAGCATCGTCAAAACGATGGGACTCAGCCTGAGCGTGGCGTATCAATAGTAGTTCCATGATTGCATTATTTAAGTTCAATGGGTGATGCAGACCTTGGTGGATGTTTCACCAAGGCCCATGCTACCATGTTTCGCCCGACGAGTCGGGTCGCCCAAGCAGATCTTACATGGTCATCCCGCCGTCACTGGCGATCACCTGGCCGGTAATATAACGAGCCTCAGCACTTGCGAGGAAGAGCGTTAATGTGGCAATATCTTCAGGTTGCCCCATCTCCTTGAGAGGAATGTTCCCCACGATGCCCTCTTTCTGAGCATCATTCAATTCATCCGTCATGTCGGTGACAATAAAGCCGGGAGCAATCGCGTTGCAGGTCACTTTGCGCCCTGCGAGTTCACGAGCCACGGATTTGGTGAAACCAATGAGGCCCGCTTTACTCGCGGCATAATTGGCTTGGCCCGCATTCCCCATCAGGCCAATCACGGAACTGATGTTGATAATCCGCGGATCTGCAGCCTTCATCAAGGGCCGTTGAAAGGCTTTCACCGTGTTAAAGGCCCCTTTGAGGTTGGTGTTGAGCACCAAATCCCAATCGCTATCCTTCATCCGCATCAGCAACCCGTCACGGGTCACTCCGGCATTGTTAACGATAATATTGACTCCTCCAAAATCGGCGATCACCTGCTTGCCAAGCTCCTGCACAGCATCATAATCCGCAACATCCACCGCATAAGCCTTGGCTGCTCCGGGAGTCTCCGCATTGATCGCCTCTGCGGCGGCACCACAACTACTCTCACTCCGGCTCACTACCGCCACCTTGCCACCTTCAGCGACAAAGGCCTTGGCAATTTCCAATCCAATTCCCCGGCCTGCGCCGGTCACGACTGCAACTTTATCTGTAAAACGTGCCATGCGCGCATCCTGCCCGCGAATACCCGCCCTGCCAACTGAAAACAATGTCCTAAGCCAATTATTAAGTTTACCTGACGGCAATAATTCCACATAACTCGTCTCCGCACGATCTTACGCTGCATCAAACCCTATATTGAACCATGTCCAAATTCGAAATCTACCGTCTCCTCCACTTCGCAGGCATTTTCACCCTGTTGTATGCCTTTGGCTCTCTTTTCATTGGCAAAAACTACAACAAGGGAGCCGCCATGCTACACGGCGTCGGGCTACTGTTGATTCTCGTCAGCGGATTTGGCATGCAAGCCGTCATGAACCATGGTTTTCCGATCTGGATCATCCTCAAACTACTCATCTGGGTTGCCTTCGGAGGATTCCTCGTGCTGGCTAAAAAGAGTGTCATCAACGGCTTCACCGCATGGGTTCTCATCCTGACCCTCGGGCTCTGCTCTGTCTATCTGGCGAAACACCGCCCCACGTTCAGCGTCAAAGCCAAGGTGACTGAAACGAAATAAACCGACCCTTCACCCCGCCGGGGTTCATGCACCACGTCGAAACCATCAAACTTCCCCACGATCTCCGTGAATTCACCGAGATCATCGACGTACGCTCCCCGTCGGAGTTTTCAGAAGACCATCTCCCGGGAGCCATCAATCTTCCGGTCCTCAACGACGACGAACGGCGCAAGATTGGAACGCTGCACAAAACCAGCCCCTTTGCAGCCCGCAGACTGGGCGCAGGGCTGATCTCTGCCAATATTGCCCGCCACCTGTCCGATCACCTCGCCGAAAAAGATAAATCCTACGCCCCTCTGGTTCATTGCTGGCGAGGAGGCATGAGGTCGAACTCTCTGGCACACGTCATGCGCTCGATCGGCTGGAGGGCTCGCGTGCTCGAAGGCGGCTACAAGGCATTCCGAACATTCTCCAGTCGAGAACTCGAACACATCCTGGAACACCCGGAACTCCAACTCACCGTGCTCGCAGGACCCACCGGCGTGGCCAAAACCCGCCTGCTCAAAACCCTGCAAGCCCGTGGCGCCCAGGTGCTCGACCTCGAGGGACTCGCCAAACATAAAGGGTCCATCCTCGGCCTCCCCCCGGACACCTACCAACCCAGCCAAAAACACTTCGAAACCAAACTCTGGAAAACACTCTCGGAGTTCGACCCCTCACAGCCGATCTTCACCGAATCCGAGAGCAATCGCATCGGCAAGCTGCATTGCCCTCCGGCACTCTGGAAAAAACTGGCGCAAAGCCAGGTCGTCAGCATCAGCCTACCACTCAAGCACCGTGCGGCATTCCTACTCGATGATTACCCGTATTTCACCCGCTCCCCGCAAGACCTGAAGTCCCTGCTCGATAAACTCATCAAGCTTAGAGGTCACGACCAAATCCGCGAATGGCAAGAGCAAATCGATAAGCAACAATGGCCCGACTTCGTCGCCTCCATTCTGGTCAACCACTACGACCTCGCCTACCGTCAGGCAGGTGAGGAAAAATCAAACTACCCGGCACCCTCGGCCGAGATTGAACTACCGGATTTTTCACATACCTCCCTGCAGAGTGCCGCAGACGAATTGGTCCAAGTGGCAACAAGGCGTTGAAGCCACAGGACACTTAGCGGATCGCCATGTTCGATAGCCACAACCACCTGCAAAGCCAACGCTTCGGAGAGCTCCGCAGCCGAGTGATTGAGGAAATGTTTCAGGCCGGCGTCACCCGTGCTGTTATCAATGGAACCAGCCCCAACGACTGGGGATACGTCAGCGAACTCTCCCGCCAGCACCCACAACAACTCATACCAAGCTTTGGACTGCACCCATGGTATGTGGATGAGGCACCAGCCGACTGGTCGGACCAACTCGTCCGCATGCTCGACCTGCACCCGACGGCCGGCATCGGCGAATGCGGCCTGGACCGAGCCCGCCATCGCTCCCATTTCCAGCTTCAACTATCGACCTTCACCCATCAGTTACAGTTGGCAGAGGCGAGAAACTTGCCACTTTCAATCCACTGCGTCCGCGCCTGGGGAGCCATGGTCGACATCTTGGAATCCCAGAAACTCCCCCAACGCGGGTTCCTGATGCACTCATACGGAGGCTCCGCCGAACTCATCCCACGACTGACCAAACTGGGAGCCTATTTTTCCTGCCCGCTGACCATCCTGCACCCCGGCAAAGAGAAATCACGCCAGATTTTCCAGCAGGTGCCAGCGGACCGACTCCTGATCGAATCCGACGCTCCGGATATGTCCCCACCAAGCATCTGGACAAGCCATCCTCTTCCCGGAGGCCTCAACCACCCTGCCAATCTGGCCTATGCCATGTCAGGAATCTCAGAATTCCTTGATACCTCACAGTGTATGGAAAATTTCCAACGATTCTTTCTCGGTTGATTTTATCCGAGCCACGGTGATCTTCTATCACCCCCATCATTACGACCATGAACTTAGACACCCTGACTCAATTCTTCATGTGGTCCACCGTCATTCACGGAGGCATTTTAGTCTACAGCACCCTGATGATCCTCTTTGCGCCTAACCTGATTTTCCGCGTGCACAGCAAGATGTTTTCCATCTCACGCGAACAGCTCAGCGCCGTCCTCTATGGATTTCTAGGACTGTATAAAATCATCTTCCTTACGTTTGCTCTGGTCCCCTGGCTGGTATTATTGATCATCCAATAAGGCACCTCGCCACGAGTCCGCCGCAGCGAGACCTGCGGCCAGACCTCTACGAACTTGCGCCCTTGTCCCTACGGTATCCCACCCGCTGGTCCAATTCCTGACGCAGTCCTTCAAGCCCCTCCTCAGTGTCAGCTGACAGAGGCACAATCGTCAGTTGGGGAAAGCGCTGTCGGAAAACCTCAAGGTTCTCCTCTGCCCCCTCAAGATCCATTTTATTAGCGACCACCAACCACTCAAACTTGGACACGTCCTCGTCATACATCTTGATCTCAGTACGCAAGGTTTGAAGATCCTCAATGGGGTCCCGCCCTTCACTGCCTGCCATATCAATGACAAACAAAAGCAGACGGCAACGCGTGATATGCCGCAAAAACTCATGGCCAAGCCCTCGGTTTTCGTGGGCACCTTCAATCAAACCCGGGATGTCCGCCACCGTGCATCGACGAAATTTGGGAAACTCGACCACTCCCACCATCGGGTTCAAGGTCGTGAACGGGTAATTGGCAATCTTGGGAGAGGCTGCGGACAGCTTGCTGACCAGCGTCGATTTCCCGGCATTCGGGAATCCAACCATACCGGCATCCGCAATCCGTCGGAGCTCTAAATAAAACACACCGAGCTCGGCTTCCGTGCCCAGGGTATGCTCTTCAGGGGCTTGGTTCGTCGAGGTTTTATAGTGCCAGTTGCCCTTGCCTCCTTTTCCACCGGCGCACAGGACAAACTCCTCACCATACTCGGTCAAGTCGGCAATCGGTTCGAGGTCAATCCCCTCCTCACTGCGCTCCAGCTCAACCGCCTCGGCCACCGTTGTGGCATTGCTTCGGTAGACCACGGTTCCGGGAGGAACCTTGCCAATTTTATCCTTGGAACTACGGCCATGTTTACGATTTCCTCCGCCGTGCTCACCGCGCTTGGCGATCAGCTTCGGATCATAAGAATACGCCTTCAGGTTATCCACCGCCGGATCCACCCTGAGAATGACCGATCCTCCGTTCCCGCCATCGCCACCATCGGGTCCTCCCTTTGGCTTAAATTTCTCCCTGCGAAAATGAACAACTCCATTTCCACCGTCTCCTGCAGCGGCAACTATCCTGATATGATCAATAAACATACGTGTCTGCCCATCCGGGCTGGACGGATTTCATAGCAGCAATTCTCACGATGGAAATACGAAATCGATAAAAAAAGGCGATTTTTCGCTTGGCAAACCGGCGTTCATCGTACAATTTCCCGCCCCGCCGCACAGGCTTAACCCATTTTTACCATGCTTACTCTCAGACTCAACCGCCAAGGCACCAAGGATCGCCCGTTCTACAAGATCGTTGCCGTTGACAGCCGCAAGCGCCGTGACGGCCGCTATATCGAGCAAATCGGATCCTACAACCCCATGGAGGATGGCGTCAACTTCACCCTCGATGTCGAAAAAGCCGATAACTGGATCTCCAAAGGAGCCCAGCCAAGCGACACCGTTCGCGACATCATCAAAAAGGCACGCAAGGCAGCCATGCAGGCCGAAGCCTAAGCTTTCTTTTCTTGTGCGTTATTCATAACGCGTTTGTTTCCGCGCCGACTTTCCTGAAGTCGGCGCGTTTTCTATGTACCCCCCCTTCCCGCCTCGGAAGCCAGTCGGTGGAGAGGATTCGGCAAGAGCACACGCCCAACTTACCCCTCCCGAATGGACGGTTGCCCCCCCCATTCAAAATGACATCAAGAAAGCCTGTTCATTTTTAAAAATCTGACGCAAAATCCGTGTATGGATTTTCTGTTTGATATCGGCAATGTCATCGTGGGTGTTGATTTTATCCCCTCCCTCAAACGCCTCATCCCGGACCATATCGCCAACCCCGAAACCCGCCTCAACGAGCTACTCGAACGCAAGGACGAATTCGAAGCCGGCCGCATCAATGCCGACGAATATTTTCCTTGGGCCGCAGAAACCCTCGGCATCCCCGAGGAATTGGACTCCTTCATGCAGGCATGGACCGACATTTTCAGCCCGAACGAGGCCATGTGGGCAAGCATTGACGCTCTTCACGCCAGCGGCCACCGACTGCTTCTTTTTTCCAACATCCAGAGTGCCCACCTCGACCACCTCCGCCTCCACTACCCGATCTTCAACAAGTTTTCAGGCGGAATCTACTCCTACCAAACCGGACATATCAAACCCGAACCCGAAATCTACAAACTTGCCATCGAAACCTATGGGCTGACACCAGGGAAAACCGCCTATATCGATGACCTCCCGGCCAACACCGAAGGAGGTAAACAAGCCGGCCTGCTCTGCCACACATACCGAGCTGATCAGCACCAGGCATTTCTGACGTGGCTGGATACACTCTAATCGCCCCAAACAATTTCTGAGTTTCGAGGTTGGTTTTTCCATTTTGACGAGTAAAAGATAATCATGCCGGAAGATAGCATCATACTGGATATCGAAGCGCTGGAAGCCGCAGTGGAGTCCCGTAACGTCGAGGGCTTCCTCAAAGCGGCCGAAGAACTCCACTACGCCGACCTTGCCGCCGTCTTCGAAAACCTGGATGACGAAGAACGCTCGTTCTTCACCGCACATATCAGCATCGATCGCTTTCCCGAGATTCTCGCCGAGCTGCCCGACACCTTAATCGAGGAAACCCTCGAACGCTTCGACGCCAAAGCTCAACAAGATATCCTCGGCCAACTCCTCGATGACGACCGGGCCGACATCCTTCAAGACGTCAGCGCCGAAGCCAGACAGCGCTACCTCGCGCTGCTCCAGCCCGAAGACATGGAGGCCACGCGCAGCCTGATGCGCTACGACGAAGACACCGCCGGTGGGCGCATGACCACCCAGGTCGCCCGAATCACCTCGGACATGACCGTCAAGCAGGTGCTCGAGGTCCTGCGCGATGACATCAACTCCACCGAATCCCTCGCCCGGATCTACGTAGTCGATGATCAAGGTCACTTGATGGGCAAAGTCCGCCTGCGCCACCTGACATTCAGCCCTTGGGACACCCCGATCACCGAGATCATGCAGGAGGTGGATATCACCATTCTCGCCACCGCCGACCAGGAAGAAGCCGCCCAGATGTTCTCTAAATACGACATGACGGTGCTGCCTGTCGTTGACGAATTCAACCACCTGCTCGGTATCATCACCCACGATGACGTATTGGAAATTCTGGAAGAGGAGTCCACCGAGGACATTGAAAAAATGTCGGGTATTGCCGGCGAGACATCGGAAGAGACCTACCTCAACACCTCCATCGGCACCCATTTCAAACGCCGCTTTCCATGGTTGTTCGTTCTGGCCGTCCTGGCGATCTCCTCTGGGTATGTCATGCTCAGGTTTGAACATGTGCTAAGCAGTATCTTCCTGCTGGCTCTCTACCTTCCAATGGTGGTCGCCGCAGGGGGAAACACCGGAGGTCAAGCAGCCACCATGGTCATCCGCGCCATGTCCTTGGGTGAACTTGAACCCGGATCAACGTTCAAAGTCATCCTCAAGGAACTGAGCCTCGGACTCCTACTCGGACTGATCATGGGGGCCAGCATAGCAGCAATTACGATCTTCATCCTGCCGGCATTCAACCCTCAACTCCCTGAAGGAATCTCCTACACCATCTTCGCCCTCGCGGTGTCGGTCTCTTTGGCCGTTCAGATTGCCGTTTCCACCCTGTCAGGTGCATTATTACCCATCGGAGCACGAGCCATCAAACTGGACCCCGCCGTGGTTGCGGCCCCGGCCATCACCACCCTGGTCGACATTTTTGGCATGGTGATCTACTTCACCGCGGCCCGAACCATCCTCGGGCTTTAATCAATGGTGGTCCTATAGCCTTTATAGGACCTATGATACTCCATCGGGGTTGGGGGTTTAGAGCATCCCAACCAAGGTCTTACCCATATCCGACGGCGTCTCCGACACCGCAATACCACACTCCCTGAGGATTGCCTTTTTCGCTTCCGCGGTATCATCGGCACCACCGACAATGGCTCCGGCATGCCCCATGCGGCGTCCAGGAGGAGCTGTAGCCCCGGCAATAAAGCCGGCAATAGGTTTGGAGCAATGTTCCTTGGCCCAGCGTGCAGCTTCAGCCTCGGCATTACCGCCAATCTCACCAATCATGATAATAGCCTCCGTCTCCGGATCCTCATTAAACATCTTCAGCACATCGAGATGTGAGGTACCATTGATCGGGTCTCCTCCGATACCCACACAGGTGCTCTGTCCGTATCCAAGCTCCGTCAGCTGATAAACCGCTTCATAGGTCAAGGTTCCGGAGCGTGAAACCACTCCGACATTTCCCCGTTTGTGAATGTATCCCGGAGCAATGCCAATCCGACACCCACCGTGGGAGCCCTCGCCGCGCCCTGGAGTCACCACGCCCGGACAGTTCGGCCCGATCAAGCGGGTCTTACCACCGCGCATCACTTCCTTGACCCGCATCATGTCGGCAACGGGAATCCCCTCAGTGATACAAACCACGAGATCCAGATCCGCATCAACCGCTTCAAGAATCGCATCCGCAGCAAATGGAGGTGGGACAAAAATAGCAGAAACCGTCGCTCCGGTTTCATTTACGGCCTCGGATACCGTATCAAATACCGGCGTTTTTTCGCCGAATACCTGCCCCCCTTTTCCAGGAGTTACCCCGGCAACGATCTGAGTTCCGTAATCGAGACTCAACTGGGCGTGTTTTCCGCCAAAACCTCCGGTGATCCCCTGAACAAGGACCTTGGTGTTTTCATCAACTAAAATAGACATCTTAAAATTTGTAGTTAGTAATGGGTAAAAAGATGATTAGGCAGAAACTGCAGCAACAGCCTTCTGCGCGGCATCGTTGAGGCTTTCAGCCGGAATCACATCGAGGTCAGACTCGGCAATAATCTTGCGGCCAAGTTCAACATTGGTGCCCTCAAGGCGGACAACAAGCGGAATGCTCAAGCCGGTTTCCTGGGCCGCGGCAAGAATGCCTTCGGCAATGATATCGCACTGCATAATCCCACCGAAAATATTCACAAGAATCGCCTTCACGTTGGGGTCACCTAAAATAATCTTAAAGGCTGCGCATACCTGCTCTTTACTCGCCCCACCTCCAACATCGAGGAAATTGGCGGGCTCTCCTCCGCAATGTTTGATGATATCCATCGTTGCCATTGCCAAACCGGCACCATTCACCAAACAAGCAATGTCTCCATCAAGGCCGATGTAATTCAAATCATGCTTGGCAGCCTCCACTTCACGTGGGTCCTCCTCATCCGTGTCACGATAGGCCACAACTTCGGGATGACGATACAAGGCGTTGTCATCAAACCCAAACTTGGCATCCAGAGCCATAATCCGACCATCTGTCGTCACCACCAACGGGTTGATCTCAACCATCGAACAGTCGCATTGAATAAACAACTTGTATAGGTTGGCTAACAACTTACCAAACAACTTCGCCTGATTCCCCTCCAAGGCCAAACCCTTGGCCAACTTGCGCACATCGTATGGCTGCAAGCCCGCCAGAGGATGAATAAACTGACGAACGATTTTTTCCGGAGTGCTCTCAGCCACATCCTCGATATCCATCCCACCTTCCGTACTAGCAACCACCACTGGGCGGCAACTTTCACG
The DNA here is from genome assembly GCF_013391475.1 of Oceaniferula marina. Classification (NCBI taxonomy): domain Bacteria; kingdom Pseudomonadati; phylum Verrucomicrobiota; class Verrucomicrobiia; order Verrucomicrobiales; family Verrucomicrobiaceae; genus Oceaniferula; species Oceaniferula marina. The sequence continues at coordinate 179,387 of NZ_JACBAZ010000008.1, forward strand.
ATCCATCAAAATGGCCAAATACAACTCGCGATCATACGCAATGGCTTCTCCCACCATCACCTTGCCGACCAGCTTACCAGCGTCCCCCGTCTGCTTGGTCACCAAAGTTTGACCAATCATCTTACCGGCCACATCCGCTGCCTCTTCCGGAGAGTTCACCAAATGAACTCCACCTTGAAATCCGTTTTTAAATGTCCCTTTCCCTCGACCTCCTGCATGGACCTGAGATTTAACAACCACCTTCCCTCCTCCGAGAGCTCGTGCTGCTGATTCCGCTTCTTCTGCTGTCGCAGCTACCTGCCCGTCAGGGCTGGCAACACCAAATTGATCGAACAGCTCCTTCGCCTGATATTCATGGATATTCATAGGACTCATACGCCATCTGGCGCGAACGTGGGGAAACTAGAGATCCACTATCACGAGGTCAAGATGAAAACATGTCAACTGTCTACATTTAAACCCTTTGTCTATATTTGAAACAACCCGCTATATCCCATCCTATATTTCCATCCGAATGGGTTACATTAGAAAAAACTACACTCCGAGATCATTCCCTCGCAATGTGGTTAGAAGCACACGGTTATTTCCACATGCCACCTGCATCTTTTCCATGAACTCGGCAATTTTGCGGGAATCACTCAAGGTCACGCCATACCGTAATTCCGTCATCATGCCAGCCTGGGATGATTCCACACTGCGCAAGCTAACATCTTCGGTATACTGGGCGAAAATCGGAGCAAAAACCTCGTCATAATTAATGTCGTTGGTGACCCGGACCCGGAGATTATGGCTCACTCGTGTAGGGGCAAACAAATCCCCTTTGGCCAAAAGAACCACCGCAAGACCAACAATAGCCAACAGAACCACAGCCAACCAAAGCTGACTTAACGGCAAGGCGCCCACGGATAAACCGGTTGCCATGGAGACAAAGATAAAGGCAAGGTCCCTCGCCTGATTCATATTTCTCCTGAACCGGATAATGGAAAAGGCGGCAAACATACCAAATGCAATCTGACCTCCCCCTTCACCTCGGACAATCAGAATGATAATGGTAACCACCGTCCCGATGATCACCAGCGTATGAGCATAATCCTGAGAATAGCTTTTCCCACGGTAGGTACTTTTGTAGAGCAAGGCCACTAAGAGGTTCAGCACCAGACTGACAGAGACAGCGATGATGATTTCTATAGCACTTGGAGCGGAAGGATTATCAGTAAAAAAAGAATCGAGGAAAGCGAGCATTGTGAATGGTAGGATTGGAATCTGCAGGGTGTGTAGGTGATGAATAAAATCAACGGAGAAGAACTATCAAATAAAGATAAAGATGCCAGCATTTTCATCTGCACGATGACCTCATATTATATTTGAGCAATCACACTGGCAGACTGAATCTCATCATTATAAGCAACGGGTCGACGCCGCCCTTTGATGGGGTGATCGGCTGGAAACGGGACCGTATTGGGGCCGTAACAGGCTTCCCGGATGACAGGATCATGGTGCTCAAGCGCGGTACAAAACTTACTAAATCCACGGCGGACAAGAGCCTTCGCTCCGATCAACTCCCGGAGCCATGACGGAACCACGGAACAAGTCTTCACCTCCATGATGCAATGATCATCCGGTAAAAGGTAATGTTGAAAGCGCTGATCATCCGCCTGCAAATCCAATTGTTCAAAGCGACAGGCAATCCCGGTATCAAAGGTCACACGCAAATCAGGAGCATCCTCCCCCCCGACAAATGCCTGACGGTCATAACGCATCGTGCACAAAAACTTAAATTGCCGCTGCTCGACCAACCCCAGAATTTCATTCACCACCATCCGCTCATAGCGAGACATCCTACCCCCGTCGACCAGCATCTTCTCCACTTTACCCTCAGCCAAATCCAAGGCGTCCTCCATCGGCAACCTGAGCCTCCGCTTCACGCCGCGGCCATCGCACTTATGCTTCACCTCAATAAATGTCGTGGGCGGCATCTCCCCGGCATTCGAACCATACACCCGGATCCTCAACTTCCTCCTGCTTTTTTGCCCCCTCTGCTTCTCCCAATAACAGTCGCGGAAGGCATTATCGTAATACTGGCTGATAATCGGATATTGGGAACTCCCCCCAGCCTCCTCGTCATAGCCCGTATGCTGCTCAACCACATTAATCACTTCATCTCTGACAGACAAAGGGATCAGAAACTTGAATTCAGTTCTATCTACGCGTGGAAACACAGGTCAATGTAAGAGTTATTCAGGGTGAATCGAAGAATGTTTATTAGAGCTCGTCCCCTTGCTCTATAAAAATCCCATAGCCAGCCGCGAAGCGAGCCAAGCCGCCTAAGGAAGGGGTTTTATGCAACAAAATCGTCACATATCCTGAAACTTTTCAAAAAAAGTGTAACTATTTGTGCAGATACGACAATAAAAAAAAATCAAACAATCACCTTGGCGATCATCGCTAAGCAGTCACATTATGAAGATGAACCGAACCCTACTCTCCTCACTTCAAGCTCTCGCCATCCTGGCGGTCCCGGCACTCCCCCAAAACGCCAAGGCCAATTCCCAAGACCAAACGGTCTGGGCTCAGGATAAAAGCGATATCACACCGGACGCAAACGTCACTTACGGCAAACTCCCCAACGGCATGAAGTATATCCTCATGCCAAACCAAGACCCTCCGGGCCGGGTCAGTATGAGACTACACATTGCAGCAGGCTCCCTGATGGAGCGGGAGGACCAGCGTGGCGTCGCCCACTTCCTTGAGCACATGGTGTTCAACGGATCCAAGCACTTCCCGGACTCATCCCAACTCATCCCGAAAATGCAACGCCTGGGAATCGCCTTCGGAGCCCACGCCAATGCTTACACGTCCTTTGACGAAACCGTCTACATGCTCGACCTCCCCAATAACGAGGAAGACACCTTGCAGCTCGGCTTCGACGTCATGCGCGACTTCGGCGATGGTGCATTCCTCCGCAATGAGGAGATCGAAAAAGAACGAGGCGTGATTCTCGCTGAGAAAACCTCACGGGACTCCGTCCAAATGCGCCTCATGGAGCAACAATTCAACTCCCTGCTCCCCGATGCCAAACTGGCAAAGCGCTTCCCCATCGGAACAGAAGAAATCATCAAATCAGCCCCTCGCAGCGCCTTCACCGATTTCTACGAGCAATTCTATGTGCCGGAGCGGATGACCTTCATCTACGTTGGTGATTTCGATGTCAAAAAAGCCGAGCAGCGCATCATCAAAAACTTCGGAAGTATGAAACAGCCAGCAAAAGCAGGCAAATCTCCCGACCTCGGCAAGGTATCCAAAAACCATGGATTTCGCACCCTCGTCCTCGGAGACAAGGAAGTCGCAACCACCGACATCACTCTGCTGGCGCTGAAACCCTTCACCGCAAAACCGGACACCGTGACGACCCGCGGAGAAAAACTTCCCTTTGCCCTCGCCAATGCCATCATCGACCGCCGGTTCTCCCTACTGGCAAAAAAAGAAAAGGCCACCATCTCCAAAGGGGGCTCGTTCAAAGAAAGCCTCTTCGACTTCGTTGAAATGGGAGGCCTTTCAGTGGATGCAAAAAACCACCAGTGGCAAGCCGCCCTCCCCGTCCTCGAACAAGAATTCCGACGCGCAATGGAACACGGGTTCACCGAAAGCGAACTCGCTGAAGCCAAAGCCAATTTGGTAAACTATTACGAGCGTCAGGTCAAAGCAGCGCCAAGCCGTAAAACCCCCACACTAGCATCATCGCTCGCCAAACACGTTCACAAAAACGCTGTCTTTTCGACCCCGGAAGATGACCTGAAAATCCTCAACGCCAACTTGGAAAAGATTACCCCGGAAACATGCCACGAAGCATTCAAATCCTTCTGGAGCACCCAGGATGTCACTCTCGTCCTTACGACCAATACCAAGCCAGAAAAAGAAGACATCGAAATGCTCAAGCTCTACGAAAAGAGTCAAAACGTTGCGGTCAAAGCACCGGAGAAAAAAGCCAGTGTCAGCTTCGGCTACACCGACTTCGGCCCTACTGGAACCATCGAAAAACAAACACATGTCAAGGACCTCGACATCACCCAACTTCACTTCCACAACGGCTGCCGGTGCAACCTGAAAAAAACCGACTTCACCAAGAACTCCGTCAGTATGACCGCCCGCGTGGGGCCAGGAAAGCTCACCATGCCCCGCGATCAATCCGGGCTCGACATGTTTGCCTCGGCCACCCTGATCGCCGGAGGGTTGGGCAAACACAGCAGCGATGACCTCCGCAGCATCCTCGCAGGAAAAAATGCCGGCGTCTCGTTCTCTGTAACCGACGATGCCTTTGTTCTCTCGGGAGCAACCACACCGGATGATTTGGAACTCCAACTCCAACTTCTCTGTGCCTACCTCACCGACCCCGGCCTCCGACCGGAAGCAGAGCGTCTGTTCAAAGCGCAACTTCCCAAGCTCTACTCCCAATTGAAGCACACACAGGCCGGAGCTCAGCAAAAAATCGACGCCTACCTCCACGGCAACGATCCAAGGTTTGTGATCCCCACCGAAGACAAAGCCCGGAAACTCAGCCTCGATGACGTCAAACAGTGGGTCCTCCCCTCACTGAAACAAGACCCGCTGGAACTCTCGATCATCGGTGACTTCGATCAGGAAACCCTGATCCCCATTCTTTCCCGAACCATCGGAGCCCTACCTCAACGCAAAGTCGATAAGCCGGCATACGATAAGGAACGGACGCTGGACAAGCGCCCCGAACCGCCAACCACCAAACGCTACACCTTCGAGAGCCGGATCCCGACCGGAGCTGCCATGGTCGTATGGAAAGGCCCGGGGCTCGGCAGCGGCGACATCAAAGCCACCCGCCGAATGGGCGTCCTGAGCTCCATCCTCTCAAACCGCATGCGGGAAAAAATCCGGGAGGAACTGGGTGAAGCCTACAGTCCTTACTCAGGCTTCCAAAGCGAGGCTGCCTACAAGGACCTGGGTTACCTACTCGCCGTCAGCCCCGGAAAACCGGAACAATCAGAACGCGTAGGGAAAATCATTCTCGAGATCGGCCAAAAACTCGCCAGTAAAGGGGCCACCGAGGACGAACTCAACCGCGCACTCACACCAAAACTCAGCATGCTGAAGAAAACCCTGCGAGAAAACAGCTACTGGCTCGGAACCGTCATGTCACAGTCCCAAGAACAACCCTACCGACTCGATTGGGCGCGTCAACGAGACCAGGACTACGCCAGCATCACCCTTGAGGAAATCAATGCCCTGGCAAAGAAATACCTCAGTGAAACCAATGCCTACCGCTTCGAAATCATCCCCGAAAACCCGGGCCAAAACCCGGGCCAAAGCCCGGAAAAACCATAGGTATTGATAGATCCCCATCTGGCATTCATTGCCCCGGGCCCACCCCAGCCCGGACAAAACTCAAAAAACCCGCGGATTCCCGCGGGTTTAGTATTGCTACGCGGCCAATCTCTCCCTAAGTTCCCGCGCCTGCCTGTTCATTTTCAGGCACCCCTGACCATTCCATTTTTTTTGCTATGATCGAAAATATGCGCAAATACACCGGCCTGATGGCCGTCGTCTTCGTCCTGCTTGGAGCTGGATTCCTCTTCACCATGAACGACATCGGAGGTTCCAGTGGTGGCGGTGGAGGAAGCGGCCCGACCATGCTCGAGGTCTATGGCGAATCCTATAACCACAACGACTATCAGCGAATGGGAGGAACCACCTTGCAACTGGCCAACGAAATGGGTCTGCACAACTACATCAACCTTCTGATGGCACCGGATGCCGAGGCGCTGCAACAAGCCATGCAACTCGGCATGTATGGCATGAACTACTACACCATCTCACAACGCAACCTCGGCAACCAGGATCTAAACCGTTTCATCGCCAACCGCGTCATTCTGCAACACGCCATGAATGACATGGGGATCCATGCCGATGAAGACGAAGTAAGTGACGCACTCAAAACGTCCCCCATCTTCACCACCCGTGAAGGCAATTACAACGAAACCGCCTACGCTCAGTTCGTTGATAAACGTCTCGGACGCCTCGGCATGACAGAGAAAGACATGCGCAGCATCATTCGTGAAAGCCTCTGCCTGAATAAACTCGTTGCCATCGTCGGTGGTGGACTCACTCCGCTGCGCTCAGCTGCCCAAGACCAGTTCGAAGCCCAGAACCAAACCGTCACGCTGGCAAAAATCACCTTCAATCGCGACGACTTTGTCGAAAAGGAAAACCCGAGCGAGGAAGAAATCAAAGCCTACTGGGAGTCTCATCAGGACGCCTATAAAACCGACGAGCAACGTCAAATTTCCTACATCATGATCGACCTTTCCGATGAGGTCAAAGAGGCAACCAAGGAAGACAAACCCGAGGAAAAACCAGAAGAGCCAAAGGATGAGTCCAAGATGACCGAGGCCGAGAAAGAGGCTGACAAAACCAAAAAAGAAGCCGAAGCCAAAGAAAAGGCCGAAAAGGCTGAACAACTCCGGATCGCTAGCCGTGACCTGGCCAAAGAAATCAAGGAGTCCCACCAGGACATCCTCGACAGCGAGTCCGCCAAACGCCCGCTGGATTTCAAAGCCCTGATGGCAAAGCGTGAGCATTCCGTGGTTGAAACCGAGCTCTTCACCCGCTCTACCCTCCCCAAGGAGCTCAAGGGACTCACCCTTCGTGGACGCTCAAACAAAAACATGCCCATCGAGGAAGTCATCTTCAGCATGAGGAAATCCGACAACAACTATGACCACGTCTCGGATCCTCTTCCCGTTGGAGAATCCGCCCACGTCATCTTTGTTCTCAAAAAAGTCGTCGAGCCGGTCCTACTGACCTACGAAACGGCCCGCAACAAGGCCCGCGCAAATCTGATCGGTGAAAACGCCACCAAAAAAGTCAAGCAAGCTGCCAAGGATCAGCGCAACGCCATCGTTGAACTGATGAAGTCCGGAAAATCCTTTGACGAATCAGCCAAAGAAAAAGGCCTGACTCCTGTTCAGGTTGGCCCGTTCTCACTCTCAGGCACCCCTCCCAAGGATGAACTGGCCTACCAGTATCTGCATGAAGTGGCCCAGGGGCTCAATCCCGGTGAGGTCTCGGAAACCATTGACTCCGACACCCAGTTCGCAAACCCACAGCAAGCCCAGCGCTTTAAGCGTCTCTTCAACGACCGCGCCATCTTCTTCTACGTCGATAAACGTGAACTCGAAGACACCGAACAAAACAAACTGCAACTCGACCGCGCCGTACAGGGAGGCAAAGCTGACTTCATGATCAGAACCTACCTCAACTGGATGCACCACCAGTATGCCAAAGCCGAAGTCAAGGGACCTGCCACCGAGCAACAATAACCTCACCCGACGCTTCTGAACGAGCAACCTTCGAGAAATCTCATCCCCCACTCACACGGCCCAGACTCTGCCATGTTTTACATCACCACCGCAATCGATTACACCAACGGAGCCCCCCACATTGGCCACGCCTACGAAAAGGTTCTCGCCGATGTCATCACCCGTTACCGCCGACTGGCTGGTGAAGAGGCCTACTACCTCACCGGTGTGGACCAACATGGGCAAAAGGTCCAGCAGACGGCCGAAAAAGAAGGCGTCAACCCCGCGACCTTCGCCCAACGTAACACAAAAAAATTCATCAAACTCTGGGAGAAACTCGGCGTTGATTACGATGGCTGGGCCGAAACGGTCGACCCGCGCCACAAAGCCTGTGTGCAAAACATTCTGACCCGACTCCATGACGAGGGACAGATCTACAAAAAACAATACAAAGGATTCTACTCCGTCCGACAGGAACAATTCCTGACCGACAAAGAGCGTGACGAACATGGCAACTTCGGACCCGAATGGGGAGAAGTCGAAGAACGGGACGAGGAAAACTACTACTTCAAACTCAGCGAGCACGCCGACTGGTTACGCTCTTACGTCGAATCCCACGATGACTTTGTCATCCCCGGCTTCCGCACCCCCGAGGTCCTCAACGCAATCGACCGGGCGGCCGACACCGACCTCTGCATCTCACGCCCGAAAGAACGCCTCCGCTGGGGAATCGAACTTCCCTTCGATACCGATTACGTCACCTACGTTTGGTTCGATGCTCTGATCAATTACATTTCCTTCGCTGGCTACCTCGCCGATGATGACAGCGGCCTCCCAGACTTCGATTCGCTCTGGCCAGCCAACATCCACGTGCTGGGAAAAGACATTCTCGTGCCATCCCACTCGATTTATTGGCCAGCCATGCTGCACGCCATCGGGTTCTCCGACGAACAAATGCCCTCCCTGCTCGTCCATGGATGGTGGAATATCAAGGGAGAAAAAATGTCCAAATCGATTGGTAACGTCATCGACCCCGATGCTCTCGCTGAGCAGTTCGGTCCCGAAACCCTGCGCTACTACCTGGTGCGTGACATCACCACCGGTAAAGATGCCGATTTCGATGCCGACCGACTCGTCATGCTCTACAATACCGAGCTGGCCAACGACCTCGGCAACCTCTGCAACCGCGCACTCAACATGAGCAAACGCTTCCTCGGAGGAACCATGCAAGTCTCCACCTCGGACGATGAAGATGCCAGCGCCCTGCGTCAGTCACTCAGCGATGCGACCAACGCCTACCAAAAGGCAATGGCCAAATACGACACCGCAGCGGCTTTACGTGCGTTGAACGCCCACGTCAGCTTCTGCAACGGCTTCGCCGAACGGAACCGCCCGTGGGAACTGGCTAAAGACGACGATCAAAAAGAAAAACTGGCTTCGGTGCTCTATCACATGATCGAAAGCTGCGCCCACATCAGCGTGCTGCTCTCTCCCGTCACCCCGGGAGCCTGCACCAAAATCCAAAACCAACTCCGGATGCCCGGCCTGAGTGAAACCACCATCCCCGAACTCCAATGGGGGCTCATCCCTGACGGTCACGAAATCGGCAAACCCAAACCGGTTTTCCCCCGGATCCAAATCGAGGAATAATACCAAGTAGTAAAACAGATGGGACGATAGCCGAGATGAATGAGTTCTTTGGTCAGGCGCGACGAAGGAATGGTGCGGGCACCATGACTAAGGAGAAACAAAGCCAAAGGAGTCATTCATCCGGAACTCTCATGGATCACGCAGTGCTTTTCCACATACCTCAACAACGATCAATCGTCTCGTCTGTTTTGCGGAGTGGTATAAGGCCTAGCAGAAATTGATAATGAGCAAGACCGATTTTCATCGGTCGGCAGCTTATGTGCTGCTAGTGAAACTCCACTCATACCATCAAATACAGGCGCTCATGCGGCGCCTACGATCGCTCTGCCATCGCGGATTCCAACGCCGCCATCACACGCTCCACGCTGGCGCCATCCATACACCGATGATCCATGGGACATTCGGCCAAGTAACACGGGCTACAAGCCACATGTTCCCGAACGACCAAGCTTTGCTTACCCAACGGCCGTTTCCAATCAGGCTCGCCGGGACCAAACACAACCACGGCTGGCAAACCGACAAAGGATGCCCAATGTGCCACTTCCCCATCACTCGCTAACAAGGCCGTGCAGGATTGAAGCTGAGGGATCAATGGTTCACCTTTGCGGATCGCCACCCATTGCACAGCCCCGTATTTTTCCTCCATTGCATGCTTCAAAGTTTCCAACTTTGCTTCAGGCCATTGGTAGGCCGATCCATATTCAGACTCCACCGCAACAGCAATACGTATAGACCTGGGTTTCTCAGGCAGAGGAATGGTTTGAAAATTTTGTCGAACAAAGGCATCAGCACCAAGCTCCTGTACCAATCCCAGGTAATACCTGACCCGGTGTTCGATCGGCCCAGGATCCGTCACCCGCTCCACGGGATCGGTCAAACATTTCACCAACCCCTTGGCCGGATATCCGAAGCGCTGCAGGACACGAGCCCGCATCACAGCCAAAGCCGCAGCCCCTGGCTCCCATAAAACAGCCGAGTCAAAAAACGAATGCGTCGACTCCCCCCCTTTAATCAAAGCATGCAATTTCCTCGCTGAACTCCCAAGCGGATAGTCCACCACCGCATCCACTTCAGGCATGGCATCCCACATCTCCCGCTGAGACTCCACACAAAGGACCGTGATACTGCCCATCGGCCGGAAATGCTTCAAGGCACGAACCGCTGGAACCGAAAAAAAGGCTTCTGCCAAATCTACAGGAGCAACCACCAACAACACTCCTCCTTTGAGGTGACGGGCAGGCTCTTCAGGGATGGGGGCCGCATCGGGAAGCGTTGACATGTCGGAGGCTATGCTATTCCCAAAGCAAAACGACAGAATAATTTTGTGCAATCTTCCCCCATCTCAAAAAGCACCCTCAAGACACCAGCCAAAATCACCCTAAGACCATTTCACTGGAGATCACACGACACAGGGGAAGACCGGCAAAACGCCAAATCAAGCGCTCATCACTGAGGCCTCCCGAATAAAAAAACACCTTGCGTCTAAGCTCTGGAGCGGGGCTCAGACTTGATTCGAGAATCCGCACCACAAGTTGCGACAAATGGGCCGTCCGCCATCGGGGCGGCATCCGTCGATGCCACATCAGGCAGTTCCGTCGGCTTACCAGCCAGAGGAAACTCCTTGCGAAGCGGGTGGTAAGGATACCCCTCCCACATCAAAATCCGCCGCATGTCAGGGTGATTGCCAAACCGAATCCCCATCATATCGTAAACCTCACGCTCATGCCAATTGGCCGTAGCCCATAAATCCGAAACGGTCGGTACGGCTTCTGCCTCAGCCTGCTGCTCGCTAACGGCGGCTTTCACCCTCAGATGAACCGAATCGTCCACCTTGGCCAACTCATAAACAACTTCAAACCGTGGATCATCTCCCATGTGATCGACACTGGAGACATCCAATAAAAAATCCAAATCCAACTCCCCCTTGCAATACTCCATGACCTCCCTCAAATTCTCCAAAGGAACCGTCACTGTATGCTCACCTCGGAACTCCAAATGAGTCACCCGATCAAACGATCCCAAAACCTTTTCAGCTGCCTGCTCTGCCGTCATCATCAGTCAAATTTGTTGTTTGTTTTAGCCTTTGGACGCCTCACCCACTTCACTGGAGTCCACCTTCAATGCTTTGAGTGACTCTTCCTGGTCGATCTTATCCTGCAGTTTCATCAACCCTTCAATCAACGCTTCAGGACGAGGAGGACAACCGGAAATATACACATCCACCGGGATCAGGCGGTCAATCCCCTGCAAAACTGAATAGCTGCGGAACATACCACCGCTGGAAGCACAGGCCCCCATGGCAATACACCACTTCGGGTCCGGCATCTGATCCCAAACCCGCTTCACCGCAAGCGACATCTTATACGTCACAGTGCCAGCCACAATCATCACGTCACTCTGACGAGGTGAAAAACGCATCACTTCGGCCCCAAAACGAGAAATATCAAAACGAGATGACGCCGTCGCCATCAATTCAATCGCACAACACGCCAAGCCCATGGGCATCGGCCACAGTGAATTTTTCCGCATCCAGTTGATCGCGGCATCCACGCGAGTAAAAATAACGTTACCCTCAATTTTAGAGTCATATGCGGCATGCGCCAAAGTCGTCTGAGCGGACTCCAGCGAATCCGAGGCTGAAGAGGGTGTGCCTGAGGTGTTGTCGGAGGAAATAACCATATCGGGAACCGGATACTCTCCGGTGCGCGCAATCTAGCCAGACTCCAGCCCATCACAAGTCATTTTTGCACGGAACTCTCTAATTTTCTATGTGCCATAACAATGTGAAGCCCCTGTAAAACACTGCATTTTTTTGAATTTTACGCTTACTCCCGAGCCAGAAGCAGTCTATAAGCCAGTCACTACACCTATGGAAAAGTTAAATATTGCGCATCATAAGCAATGGGGGAGGCAATTGACGAGCTTGGGAATGGCCTGTGCCATGGGCCTGGTCGTGCCTACTTATACCCCAATCGCCAAGGCTCAGGAGTCCTTGGTCCAAAAAGAATTGCAGCGCCGGGTCAACAATACCCGCAAAGCCCAGGAGCTTCTCCATCAAGGTGATACTGCCTACAACAGCAAAGACTACGCCAAGGCGGTGCAACACTACTCGCAGGCATTCGCTCTACTGCCCATTGGGTCGATCACCCAGGAAATCCACGCAGCCGCGGCAGATCGATACGCAACGGCAGCCACTGAGCGCAGCCGGGCACTTGCCAAGGGCGGCGACTACGAGAGCGCCAAGCAATTACTCGATCAGGTTCTCGCCCCCACCGTGGCCCCAGCCCACCTCGGAGCCATCAAATTACGCAAACAGATCGACGACCCGATCCGTTACAACCACACCCTGACGCCGGAACACGTTCAGGATGTTCAAAAAGTAGGTCTCTCGCTCAGGGAAGCCGAAGGTTACTACAACCTTGGCCAGTATGACCGGGCCTTGGCCATGTACCGCAATGTCTTGCGTATCGACCCCTTTAACAAAGCAGCCAGACGCGGCATGGAAAAAGTGGAAGCCACGAAATCCGATTACTATCGCGCGGCTTACGACCACACCCGCTCCGTCATGCTCGGCGAAGTGGATGCCAACTGGGAGCTTCCTGTTCCTGCTGAAGTCATCATCCCGAGCGCCCTGGGCCTTGATGCCGATCCCGCTGGCAGAGTCGGCATCAGCTTACGCGAAAAACTGGCAGGCATCACGGTGGAAGTCATTGATCTGGATAATGCATCCATCGACGAGGCTCTGGATTTTGTCCGCGTGCAAAGCCGACTCGGCGATGCCCCATCAATTACCGGAGAAAAAACCGGCATCAACATTGTCCTGAACCTCGGGGAAGATGGCTCGGAAACAGCCAAAATGGTCCGATCCAGCCGGGTCGATCTCAAAGCTAGGGCTCTTCCACTATCCAAAGTTCTCGACTACATCACCGACCAAACGCACACCCAGTGGCGCAGCGACGGTGCAGCCATCCTCATTACCCCCCTCGGTAGCACCGATGAGGCCTTGGTCTCCAGAACCTTCCGGGTGCCCCCAAATTTCCTCACATCAGCCAGCACAAAACAAGAGGAAGACTCCACAAGCATCTTCGATAGTGAACCAAGCAGCTCAAGCGGACTTACCCCGAAAAATGTCAACATCGTAGAATTCCTTCAGAAGAGCGGCATCAGCTTCCCCGACGGAGCCAGCGCCAACTACAGCGCAAGCAGCAACAGCCTGGTTGTGCGCAATACGCCGTCGAATCTCGACATCGTGGATCAACTCGTCTCCAACCTGACCGATGAAGAACCCGTTCAGGTCATCGTGCGCACCACCATCATGCGTATTTCGGAGAAACAACTCAAAGCCTTGAATTTTGACTGGCTGATTACTCCGATTGATCTCACCAGCCATCTCTTTCTCGGAGGTGGCACCGTGGGCAACGGCACCCCATTGGCCGACATGCCACTCTCACCATTCTCCGGATTTGGCAGTCCGATCACCTCTGGAACCCGAAGCGGAGACACAGGTCTGGACAGCGACTCGATCGAGGGCCTGATCCGGGCTGGCAGCACCTCAGCCTTTACGGGTTCTGATGTCCGCGCTCCCGGCATCCTGACCCTGACCGGGGTCTACAGTGGCGTCCAAGTCCAAATGATGATGCGCGGTCTCGATCAAAAAACAGGCGCCGACGTCATGCAAAAGCCGGCGACCATCGCCCGAAGTGGTGAGCGGTCAAAAATCGAAGTCATTCGCGAGTTCATTTACCCCACGGAATATGAACCACCTGAGCTACCCAACACTGTTGGTGGAGGCGACGCGGTTCTGGATCTCACCACCGGAACCATCGGAGTATCTAACCCGGCAACTCCAATCACACCGGCACACCCGACAGCTTTTGAAACACGCAACGTCGGGGTCACCTTGGAAGTAGAACCCACGGTTGGACCGAACAAAAAATTCATCGAGCTATCACTCCGCCCTGAGCTGGTTGAGTTCGAAGGTTTCGTCAACTATGGATCTCCGATCAGTGGATCAGCAGGATCGACAACCTTGATCGACATCAATAACATGGTTTCGAATAGTGGCGGCCAGTTTGGTGTCCTAACTGAAAACCGTATCTTGATGCCCGTGTTCAAGGCAACCCGCCTCAAGGACCAGAATGTCACCATCCAGGATGGGGCCACGGTGGTCCTGGGTGGCGTAATGACCAGCCGAAAAACCAAAATCGAAGACAAGGTTCCCTTATTGGGAGACATCCCCTTTGCCGGTCGCCTGTTCCGCTCTGATGCAGAGCAGTCATTCAATGAAGCGGTGATCATCACCGTCCAGGCTGAGTTAATTGACCCAAGCGGCCAGATCTGGAGAAATCGCTAAAGGCACGCGATACCCCCTCCCCTGAACGCAGCTCTACTGCAAAGTGTACAACCAGCGAAGGTTTCCATGGCACCCATCCCTGATAAATCCAACCAATCCAATCCAAGCAACGAGTCTGTCTCCGTTGACGAAATGATGGCCCGCCTAAAACGCGGCAACCGCAAAAAACGTCACTCCGAATCAAAGGAAAAACGGAAGTCCGAAGGAGAGCTCGTCACGCGTGAAGACGGAACCCAGGCCATCAAAGTCCGCCGCCGCAAACGCCGCAGCAAGCAACCCAAAAAACAAAGCCAGACGGACCCCCGCCTCAAATGGATTTTACTTGGTTGTTTTGGCATTGGTTTCGTCCTGTTAATCGTTGCCAGCATCTTCATCATCGTGAAGTACAACGGCAGGACGTTCAAAGCCGACACAGAATCCATGATCTGTTCGCTCTCAGGATCACAAAGCGCAGAGCTTACCCAACTCAGAGTCACACCGGTCTCAGCCAAGGCAAATAAGGTCGACATCCATTGGGATAAACACTCCTTCATCCAAAACGCCAGCTTCAACAACCTGCGTGCTGATATCAAAGCGACCAGTTTCTTTTCAAAAAACTGGATCGGCGAAGAAATCGTTGCCAGTACAGGGACGCTCCACCTGCAAGTCCCCCAGCCGTCAAGCGAACCCAACGAGGCAACCGCATCGCCCCCCTACGAGTTCGAAGCCTACCGATGTAACCAGCTCTCGCTAAGCTTTGGAGACCAGCGCAAGGCACCACAAATTGCCGACATCGAAGTCTCCCTGCGGGAACTCGCCAATGAGCAAAAACAAATTGTCTTCAGCAACGGCACACTGAAGATCCCCGACTGGCCCCAAATGCAATTGGCCTCTGGGGTCCTGACCCTCAAATCAAAAAGTGCCGATATCGAAGCCCGCTTGGTGTCCGAATCTTCTAATCAGGGGGAAATCACGCTCAAAGGCAGCCTACCAAACAATACCCGGACAGCGGCCAGTCTTGATGTCTCTGCCAAAAACTTCCCGATGGAAGAACTGCTGGGCAAAGAAATGGGGCGCCTGATTCAAGGCAATATTCAAAGCCGGTCAGGTAGTTTCTCTTACGACTACAACAAAGCACCTGAAGAAGCACTGAGCTTCAACCTACCGTTCAATGCAACCGAACTTTTCATGTCCGGGCTTCCCATGTTCAAGGATTTGAAAAAGCTAACCGGTGAAACCGCGTATGCCCGGGTCAATTTCTTCAACTCCACCGGAGTCTTGATGCGCACGGCCCAAGGCCTCACCCTCAGTGAGATTGACTTCGCCAATAGCAGCCTGCTCACCATGGAAGGGTCAATCCGGGTGAACCATGATGGCGCACTGAGTGGCACGCTGAAACTCGGCGTCCCCGAATCCTACTTTGAAGAGGAAGTCCCGGCTCCGTTTACCGGTCCCAACAGTGGATTTTACCACATTGATGTCAAACTGGCGGGAAACATCCGCACCCCGAGTGACAACCTGCACAGCCAGTTGAAACCATACCTTGGTGCATCCTCACGCAGTGAAACCAAAGCCTTGCTTGAAGCCCTCGTCCCCGAGCAACAAAAAAAGAAACCTGAAAACGGGGAAAAACAACCTGCCCCAGAGGGTGAGCCCTCTGAAAAGGATTTCGACAAGCTCTACCCGCGCTGATGTCAGTCAATGCACCAGGCGGCCCTAAGGTATCCGTAGTTGTCATTTACCATAAAGCTGCTTGATTATAGTTATGTTCCACGCCAACCAGAGTCGATTCATCAAAGCTCACACATTCCCCGAGCTGCGGATGGGACTCTGCATCATGCTGGGAGCCCTCCTGCTTCAGTCCTCGCCCCACAGCCGGGCGGACACGCCTTCTGCAGAGCCCAAAGCCACACCGGAAACATCGATCGCATTGCGGTATCTGGACAAACTGGCCAAGGGAACTCTGGATATTTCAAAAGACACCGCCCTTTCGCCATATTGTAGCATCAAACGGCGCAACGAGATTCGAGAACAGCTTGAATTCCTTCAAAACACCCACTTTCAAGACGGTGATGTGTTTTCCTATGAAGGCTCCCGTACTGAAGCCAATTTTGCAGCCATCCTGCTACGATCTGACAACGCCCGCAGCCCCCTTAACATCCGCATTCATGCCGTTGCTTTAGTCAAAAAAAACAATCAATGGCTGGCGTCACCACTCCCCAGCCGATTTACCAACACCGGCTACGGCTACGACCCGGCTGTCCAGAAATCGGTCCAGCAACTGGAAATGTGGATGGCCAAAGAAAAAACGAAGCGAGAATCCAGTGCCCGCCAAAACGCCCAAGCCAATTTGCTGGACTCCATCAAAGAAGAAGAGAATTCAGCCCGACTCGACCGGCTGGATAGCCATCAGGCCGTTGAAAATCTTCTGCGACAACTGAAAAATAAAAATCTACTTGGCGTCCTCGCCAGTCTGGGAGCGGGGTCAAATCAACTCCCCGAGCCTCTGGACACCACCACCGATCTCATTTCCCGCGGCCTCGACCATTCGGAGGACGCAAATGCGTGGACCCTCGTCACCCACCCGTCCGTGATTACCCACACCTTGAAAACGGATCAAAAAAACAAGGATGTCGTCGTAGGCTTCTGGAACCCTCTCGATTCGAAACACAGCCATATTCTCTATTTTCCCACGGAAAAACAAAAAGGAAAAACCTTCACCAAACTACCCAATTTGCTCAAATCAGCCCTTCTGCCAGAAGAAGAACGCTGGAGGGAACAGTGGAGAAACCAACAACGGGACCAGGAAGAGCTCGTTGGAAAACTACCCCAACTCATCTACAAACATCACCCGGCGAAAACCTTCTCTGGGGATCCCGAAGAAGTCAGCCAGTACTTCATCCAAGCCCTCGACAGCCTGAACTTCCTCAATTGCTTCCGTCTCATACCCCGCAATGGAGACTTCTTTGACAACCCACAAAAACAGGCCCAACACCTGAACCAACTGAGCCAGCTCTGGAAGTCACTTCACCGGGTGAGAGCCAACCCGCGCAGAGACCTCGACCTCATCCAATCCGAGTCGCTCGCGCTACTGCCGCTGCAATTCGCCAAACCCAACCGTTCAGGCGAATTTCATACAATCAAAGTCTGGCTGATCCGGGAATCCGGAAATTGGCACCTCATCCCTCACGAAACCCTCAACGAGTACGCTAACGATCAGCTCAAAGCCGAAAAAAAGAAACTTGAGACGCAACTCCGTGCACTGGAAAAAGAACAGCAGGAAAAACATTCGAAAACGCTGCTCGCCCGGGTAACCACCCTCTCGCCCCCACTACACAAAAAAAATATCAGTGCCGACGAAGCAAAAAAAACACTCACGCGCTTCAGATCCACGCTTCGGGCCAACGATACCACCGAAGCCCTTTCCCTCTGTGCCGTCCTCAAGGGAACCAGCAACGTCCAAACGTTGAAAACCTTCAACTACGCATTGCGCGGTGCTTCTGACCACAGTGCCAATGACCATGTTCTCGGGGTCAACTCCGCCGGTTCTTGGACCGCCGTCTCGATCCGCACCGAGTCGAAAACATCACACCATTACGACTACCCGCTGTATTTGGTTGTCGCCACGGAACAAGGACCAAAAATCCTGCTCGATATCGACCTCAGACACGCGACCAACAAAGGCCGCAAATTGCTCAACAACCGGAATTGGAAAAAACTTGAAGAAGCCGTTGGTGACGTATCTGACGTGCAAACGCTATTCAATGGCCACAGTGCTCTCGCTACTGAAGACATCAAAACCAACGAGCCCATCAAAGATTAAGCCCGAGTTTTCCCATCACCCTTACTCTATCCATGTCAGCCCAAGCCTCGGCCCTCGCTCTCGAACAATCCGTCTCCCAAATTATTCGCGGACAAGACCACACCATCCGCAACGTCCTCGCCTGCTTGATCGCCGGAGGACATGTCTTGCTGGAAGACAACCCGGGAACCGGGAAAACCACACTGGCCAAAGCCATTTCAAAATCCATCAGAGGAGCGGAATTCAACCGCATTCAATTCACTCCGGACTTGCTCCCTTCTGACATTCTCGGCGTTTCCATTCTCAACCAGCAGACGAGTGCGTTTCAATTTCACCCGGGGCCTGTCTTTACGGATATCTTACTCGCGGATGAAATCAACCGGGCATCGCCGAGAACCCAAAGTGCGCTGCTTGAATCCATGGCCGAACGCCAGGCAACCATTGAAGGCCGATGCCACCCACTCGAAGGGTTGTTCTTTGTCATCGCCACCCAGAACCCGGTTGAGTTCAGAGGAACCTACCCATTGCCTGAAGCCCAGATGGACCGCTTTATGATGCAGTGCTCACTCGGATACGTCGCCCCGGAGGAAGAAGTCCAAATCCTCCAAAGCCAGAACGAAGGACACCCGCTGGAACAACTGGAAGCGGTCACCTCACTCGAAGAGATCCTCAAGCTCCAACAATCGGTATCTTCCGTAAAAATCAGTGACGAACTCTGCCACTATATTGTCACCCTCAGCAACGCCACTCGTGAGGTGGAAGACGTCAGGCTCGCAGCCAGCCCACGAGCATCACTGGCGCTCATGAAGGTTGCTCAAGCCCTCAGCATCTTCGAAGGCAGGGATTATGTCATCCCGGAAACCATTCAACGCATCGCTCCAGCCGTCATTGCACACCGACTGGTTCTTGCCCCCGAAGCCAAGTTCAACGGACTCACAGGGAAAGCCGTCGTCGATGACATTCTGGCATCCACCCCCGTCCCGGTCTAAGTCGTGAGCCAGAGCCAACCATCGCCCCGGCTTCAGCGAATTCTCTACCGTATTTATCACCAGAATTCGGCGGTCGCCCACTTTCTGATGCATCGCTTCCGGCCAGGGGGCATTCTGTTGGTTCTCTTAATTCCGGCCTCGCTGCTACTCCTCCCGCAGTATTCCCTTGCCCCCTTGTTCCAAATCAGGGCCAGCCTCTTTGCCTTACTTGGCTTCAGCGCTTTCTGGGCTTTGATTCGGCGAGCCAAGCTCAAGGCCACACGCCATCTGCCTAAACACGCAACGGCACAACAAGAACTCCGGTACCGTGTCGACCTTGAAAATACCGGAGCGCTCTCACTCACAGGCTCATCGGTTCTGGAAATACCTCCAGACAACCGGCCATCCTTTGACCTCTTCGCCCACTCCCGTGAACCAGGGGAGCAAAAACGGAACCTCTTCGATCGTTTTTTTTGTTATTATCGTTGGGAATGGCTGCAACGCACACTGACCCGGTTCCGCAGCGAGAGTTCACCACCTCTGCAAACACTGGCTCCGGGGGCTCACACCAGCACCACCCTCACACTTACACCCAAACAACGCGGCGTCATCTCTCTCAACGATTTGCGTGTCACCCTGCCCGACCCCTTGGGCTTATTCCAACAGGTTCGAAAAATCCATACCAACAACGATCAACTGATCGTCCTACCGAAACGCTACCGCTTACCCCAATTCAGCCTACCCGGAAGTGCCCGCTTCCAAATTGGAGGAGAAACAGCCTCCAGCGCCGTCGGCCAATCAGGGGATTTCACCAGCGTCAGGGACTACCGCCCGGGGGACCCTCTGCGCCACATCCACTGGAAGAGCTGGGCAAAAACAGGACACCCTATCGTCAAAGAATACGAGGAAGTTTTCTTTCCTCGCTACGGACTCGTGTTAGACACCTTTGTCCCCGCTGAAGATGCTGATATCTTTGAAGAATCCGTCTCGGTAGCAGCCTCCTTTGCCGCAACCATTGACACTCGGGAATCTCTACTCGACTTGATGTTTATCCGGGATGAAGCCCATGTCTTCAGCGCCGGAAGGGGCGAGGAACGCATCGACAAAATGCTGGAAGTTCTGGCAGGCGTCAGCTGCGAGCCCAGAGAAGACTTCATCGAACTACAAAAACTCATCCTCAGATACCGTGAAGACCTCACAGCGTGCATCTGCATCTTCACTGGTTGGTCAGAGGCCAGGAACACCATGCTGAAACGCCTGCTACAAGCAAGCATCTCCTTGAAGGTCATCTGCATCTGCAAAGATGAAGAAAGTATACGCCAGGCCAAACAATCCTCACCTCCCGTCACGCCAGTCCACTGGCTGAGAAGTCAACACATCCAGCAAGATCTGATCTCACCCGCGACCTAACAACTTAATCATCCGACTATGCCTCCGCGTCTGTTATCCGGTATCACCCTGCTCTTCTGGGGCAGCATGACCGGGCACCCTGTACTCGGGCTCATCGCGGCCTTATTATTAGAATCCAAATCCTGGCTGACAACCCGCTGGGAGTTCGGCCCTACCACCTACGTCAGGGCCTGGCACTACTCCGTGCTGTGCGCCACCCTGATCGCGATTCTCTCATGGATTAACGGGACAAAGGCAAACCAGCTCCACAGTCTCTTCATCTGGGCGCCCTTGGCCTTACTGCCAATTGAACTGGCCATGCGCTTTGGCACCGCTAATAAAATACCACTGAATACCTTTTCCTTTTTTGCCCGCAGGAAAATGCAAGAAGATGAGCGACTGGGGCGCCAGGTTGAACCTCGCATGATCCACACGAGCTACCCCTACCTGGCCGTAACACTACTCGCTACGGCCATGGGCAGCAGAAGCGAATGGCATCACCTCGCCGGCATGTCGTTGCTGATCGCCATAGCGCTTTTCTTCAATGCTCGCAAAGCCGGGTTCCGCCCCTGGGCATGGGCCGTTTCCATCGGGTGCATCATCGCGCTCACATCGGCCGGCCAGTGGGGGATGTTCAAACTACGCGATTACTACCGGAGCAGCAGCGCCCCCGACCATGAAAACCATCACAGCTCTGCAGACGAATCCCGAACCAGCATCGGAAGGCTCGGGCGCCTCAAGCTCAGCTCACGCATTTTTTGGCGAATGCGCGTCCACCAGGGTCCCCCGCCCCCCTTGGTCAGGGTGGCCACCTACAACCGCTACGCCAACGCTGTCTGGAAATATCAGTACCTTGACCGTGACCCCAATGCTCCTCACGATGAGCTGGGCTACCTCGGACAAACCATTCTCCCCCAATCTGACATCCGGGTGTTCAAAGATCAGGAATCCGCCCCGCTACCCGTCATTGAAGAACCCGCCGAGCTCACGATGATCGGTGAAATCAACCCCCGGCTGATCGACAACCCCCTACCACTGCCCCACTTCACCCAAGCCATCGGCGGCATCGCCAAACTGGGACCCGAATCCAACCTCGACTGCAATACTCTCGGCACCGTCCGCCTCGCCAACCCCGAATACCACGTCATTCAATATCAAATCTGGCGAGGAAAACACTCGACCACCGAACGAGCTCCAGACAAAACCGACCTCGACATCCCGGCAAAAGAACAAGCGTCGATCCGCAAAATAAGTGAAGAGCTCAAGCTCAAGGAGCTACCTAACACAGCTCTCAAAATTCAAGCCCTTCGTCATTTTTTCACCACCGAATTTGCCTACAGCACCCACCTCAACACCCCGGGACTCAGTAAACGCAACCGCCGAACGGCCATCTCCCGCTTCCTCGAAGAAACCCGCACCGGACACTGCGAATACTTTGCAACAGCCACAACACTCTTACTCAGAGAGGCCGGAGTTCCCACACGCTACTGCATCGGTTTCGCCGCAGACGAAAAAGATCAAGACGAATGGCTCATGCGGGGACTGGATGCCCACGCCTGGTGCCGGGTCTGGATTCCATCAAACGACAGCACACATGGTGGTCACTGGCAAGATCTGGACCTCACGCCGCCCAGCTGGCAACACCTCGGAGAGGGAAAAAGAAACCAGTGGCAACGCAAACTTTCCGATTGGTGGCAAATGCTCAGTGAAGACTTCCTTCTCTGGAGAAGCGAAGAGAGTAACCGTTCCCAGGTTTCAACCATCATCGCTAGCCTGATCGCCGTACTCACCCTCTGGATCGCATGGAGACTCTGGAAATCGCGACGTCCCCGGCAATCTCACACAGCCAAGGTCTATCACCCACCCAGCGGAGTATCCCAAACCCCGCTCAACCGACTCGAACCCCAATTGGGCAAAATCCTCGGCCCGCGGCCTGTAGGGATGCCTCTTCCGGAATGGCTCGCCCAACTGACCGAGCATCTACCCGAACAATCCGAACTGATCAACAAGCTGAGTGAATCGCATAATCACATCCGCTTCTGCCCGGATGTTCCTTCCGGTTCACCCGAAGACCAAGCGATCGACAGCCTGTGTAAACAACTACAGAGACAGCTGAAGTCCTGTCAAAAGCACCGCAAGCGATCAAACCATAGCGACTAACCGGCTCAGCCGGCTAAAACCAAAGACGCCCCCCCCTCTCCGAGCAAGCCAAACTACGGAGTACTGACCTCAGGTTTTGCTTTGGGTTTGTCCTGCTGGAATTCCACAATGGCCTTGCACTTCACCTTGTAGCGGTTGTTCGCACTGGGAACTTGATAAATAAAAAACTTGGAATGTTTTTTAGGGTTATAATGAAACGTATTGCGCTGCAGCCATTGACGTTTTCCATCAACCTCGGCCTGAGTGGCATAAGGCAAGGGAGTCCCGGCTTTCAATTGGAGCTGAACCAACTTATGTTTTCCTGCATCAACATCGAATCGCTTATTTCCGAGCAAGCCCTTCACCGGCAAACGGCTGAAATTATAAAAGCTATACGCGCCAAAAGGTGAACGCTTCCGATCATCGGGAATCACTTTGATCTGATAGTTGTTTTCCTTTTTCGGCATAAACAACAATAGAAAACGATTACAACCCGTGGGGATCCTCACCTGGGCAACCTTGCGGTATTCCTCATCCCCGACGCGCTTGTAAAAACCAAGGGACCCCTCAACTCTGGCCTCATAGGGAAGCGATCGAACCATTTCCGACATACTCACTTCTTCATACGTAGGCTTCTTGGATCTCGAACTCCCTGTTTTCTGATAGTAAAGCTCGTCGTCCATCGGGATCCAACTTGCACAAACAAATGAAATTTTTCTTCCCTGCTTGTTCTGTTGGGCTTCAAGCATACTCGAGCTCACCAACAATATGGAAAGCACCTTGATAAGCGATATGACGGTTCTCATTGAGGCTATATATAATCTAAACTTCATCCTTCGCAAGCCAGCGGAAAGAAATCACGCGGAATTGACGACCAAAGTCCTTGGCGGCGAGAGGAGCTTCGGCGTTTTCCACATAAGCATCTGTGCCTCCCGGGTTGTTCCCTGGGAACTCTGGGTTCGGCATATCCAACAACTTCCCGTTGTCATCCACAGGCGTCGGAATACGCTGCAACACGGCTTCACACCAGGCTCGGGCTCTCACCTCACCCGTTGCAGTCAACGAATCACCATAGGCGCGAACGATAAAGGTATCGCTACGGGCTGCGATCGAAGCGCCTAAACCAGCCAATACATCACCTTGACGAATCGTGCCCGGAATCCCTTCTTCCACTCCGGACCCTAGATTCAGCGACGAAGCACGAAGAGCGGCCTGAAGTGCACCTTCCTTGCCGGTCTCGTCAGAGCTGATCCTGCGGTTGACAAAATCGGCGACCGATAGAAACGGCCCCCGCTTTTTGACTTCCTCTACGATATTTTCAGCCAATTTTTGAATCTGGCTGTCTGACAAGGTGTTGTAGCCGCGCCAGTCCTCACCTTCCTTCCCCCCGGCAACCACCGAGCGTGAGAAGGGTGTGTTTGAATTGGAATCCTTCGTTAGACGACCATTCACAGGGTTCACTCGATCCACATCGGCCCCCTTCAAACTGCTCAGCCATGCTTTCCATGCCTCCACCCGGGTGGAGTTGACATTGAAAGCACCGTCCAACATCAAATGACGGGCGATCCAACGATAATGGGTCAACTCCTCAATCGGAGGTGAGCTTTGCCCCCCGGAAAGACTCAGGCGTCGGTTCCCCAGCGGGTTTTCCTTTTGAGGGTCAAGAAACTCAGCCATGATTTCTTCAGCAAGTGGCAAGGCGTTCGACTCATCCACATTGGTATCGCTGAAAGTTAGCCCGGTGAAATAATAGCGATCCCACAAGGCGCTGTTGAGAAGATAGGCGTCGTCGTAATACACATTCTCAAAGCCTGCACTCTCTGTCTGAGTTCTGAAAATTTGATTCCGATTTAGCTTTTGCGGAGCCGAGCTTCCACCGATAGCATAAGGCTGGTCCCAGGCAGCCGGAGAGGTCTGCGCATGTTGCAGACCGCCAATCGAGGCAATAGGAGCATCCGGGATTTCATAGTAAATCACATGCGTCTCCCCATCTCCCTCATGGGAGGGGCCCCAGAAGCCATTATTCCGGCCTCCACTTCCAATCCCTATCTGAACCTGGTCATAATCGCTGATCGATTCAATTGAAACATCCCAGTTGGCCGGAACATCCCCCTTGCCACTCTGCCCTGCGGCCTTGACGTGATTGACAATGGCACGCGGGTCAAACTCCCGAGCGATGCTGTTACCGCTCAGGGTCTCACCGGATGAGCGCAATTTAAAATCGATGGTCATCAATGCCATCTTTTTATCGGCACCTTCAGGCACGGTAATTTTTTTCTTAATCGGAGTTCCAATACTCGATGCATCCTTCACCACCATTCCTGAGAATTGGGGAAGGTCATGAAAATCCCCCCTCATGAAGGGGTTCATAAACTGCCCCTTGGCAGTATGAAAATAACCGATGTAATTCTGCAACCACACGGTATTGGTATTCGGGGTGCATTCAAATTCAACCTGCTTACCAGCTGGGACGGTTCTCCGGGAATAGCGACCAAACAGTCCACCTGTCCAATTGTTATTAACAAACGACCCCGGAACCTTGCCACCACTCCCCGCAAAATAATCCTTCGGCTCAGGATAGTTGAGCGAGTAGGTTCTCAACTCTCCCGGCTCCAGACGAATCAGCTGGCTGGGAGGCGATGAAGCAAAGGGGTAATTCGGGTCTTTCTCTTCGGTCACGCCAAGGCGCAAACTATTGAATGGCAAGTCGATCTCCCAACCTTCACCTTCAAGTTTGGCATTCATGGCCAAGCCCTCCAACTTAATGTCCGAAAATACAGACTCCACCTCGATCGGGACATTGTAGGGGTTCCATAACGTTCCTACGGCATCCACGGTAAACTGCATCCGGTCAATATCACCATTGTCATCGGTATCTTCACCATAGGTGCCAATCACCAATGTCAGACGGGTCATAATCGGAACCAGACCAAGGGAAGACACTTCCCGGTCATTCCAATGACGGATGCCGCGTGATGCTGCAAATCCATAGGTGTAATAGGGGTCCAACAAACTCTTGCTGGGACTGGCATTGGCCGCTCCTGGCCCAAATTCACCAACAGCGGTCAACGTAAGCGGGGTTTGACCTTTTGATCCCGTATGGGGACTTGGCGGATCATAACTCCTCACCAACCAGGTTCTGTCATCGCTCGGGTTGCGCACCCCCTGCCGAGTGGGGTCTGAGGATCCCAACTGCTCATACTCACGTTTGTACATCCGGTAATGGTTGCGCAACATATCCCAGTTAGCACCACGAAGATACTGCTTATTACCCTGAACATCGGAGCCCGAATTTCCCGGATAGGAATAGACATAACCTACTTTTTTACCCCACCAATCAGGACGGAACCCATTCGGCCAGCGCTCGGTACCGTCATATTCCTGTGACACCCATTGGGAGCGCTGGTCCCCACTGTTATTGAACTCCTGAATTTTGGCAAAACCCGATTCCCGCTCCTGCGGCACATCACTTCCGTTCAGATTATAAATCCAATCAGAAGAACCTGAATCCGCAGTTAGATTAGGCAATTCAAAAGGCAGAGACAAGTCTCGCTTCAACCCACCCAAGGCAACATCAGCCAGCACGCCGCGACTCAAGGTCGTGACATCATGGTAACGCTCTTTCAATGTGTCCAAAGCAAGAGCTCCTCCGTTAAAAAATCCGCTTTGGGAATAGCTCAGGATCCGCTGCAGTTCTTCCTGCTGTTCCTCGTTCTCGGGGTCGATGCCAATGTTTTCAAAACCTTCGACACTGGCCATGCCCATCTGCACCGGATTCACCCGCTCCCGACGGTTCGTCCACTCCTTCTGGGATGTGTCCCGACGTAGGTCGGCTAAATCCAATCGGGCCTTAACCCCCTGGTCACCGACCCACCAAGCCATCCGACCCGATACCTTTCCTTGGGCATCAGTGACAGCATCATAGGGAACCCTGATCCTGTCAGAGGCACTGTTTTCCCCCACAGTGCCGGAACCGACCAATTCAATGGATTGATCCTCGGCCACCGTTTCCGTGGCAAAGCCCAAGGAATTCCGATCTTCACTATCACCGGAAACCAACCATCGCATAAAGGCATCCCGGTTGCGCGTTTCGTCATACGTTTTCCAAGCCTTGCGCAAACCATTGGAATCCCTCTCATGCCACTCTTCCGTCGAATAAATACCCAAATAATGCTTACGCCCCTCACTCCGGTTGTTTTTATAAAAACCGGCTGAGCTCAGAATATCAGCTTCAGCGGTGACCCTCTGATCAGGTCCTGCATATTTTTGGAGTTCACCAATGGCCATCATCAAGGCCACCCGGGCATTGGCCCGGGCTTCTTCCTGGGCCTTGGCAGCTGTCGAGCTCCGAAGCTCAACCGTTGATAAACTCAACATAGCCAAGGCTATCATCACCAATAAAACCATCACCGAAATCGTGGCCACCAATGCAAATCCACGGGATTGATTTGGTGGAGGATTGTTTCCCCGCCGATACGAGAAATTGACACGTCCGGTCCCTGTCGTGAGTTGATGATAACGTCTCATTGTGTTGAATATGATGCCATTTGTTGGATCCATCAAATGATATATACAAATGATATACGTTTTATATATATACACAACGGCCACTTGGTCACCCCCTATTGAGAGGACTTGTTACCAAACCACTTAAACTAACCAAGCATCTCGGCCATTGCACCTTCCCCCACTCAAGAAAGGGGATCAGACACGGTCAAAAAGAGGATCGCTTTCAATTTCCCGGGAAGGGATTGGCTGAATGGCGCAGCTCCACTTCACTCATCTCGTCCGCCGGTGATGCCACCCCCGGAATCACGTCCCATGATGGTCTATTCACCGGCTCGACCAACGCTGAGGCCAGCGCACTGACAAAAGTCACCAATACCACCAGAGCCGCTGCCGCTCCCCCCTGACTACTGGCCTGCACCAGCATCCGGTCAACCCGACGTTTCAAGCTGGCATGATCCGCCATCGCCAAGCCACCAACAGAAATAACCCTGGCTCTCGACTCGAGCATCCTTTCAGCGACATCGCACAAAGCACCGATATAATGTTTTTTATCCACACCTGCACGAATCACTCTCGCATCACAGGCGTATTCACACTGGCTCATCAACCTGGAGCGCATCCAATACACTATAGGGTTATACCAATACAGCGCACAGCAAAGCTCGGCAGCCAAGCGCATCCACAAATCCCAGCGCTGAATATGCCCCAGCTCGTGAAGGATCGCCATCTTGCGCATTTCGGGTGACCACGCTTCCGCATGATAGGGCATCACAATCACCGGCTTCCAGTATCCGGCAACCACCGGCGAATACAGCCCCTCTTTCATCCTCAGCTCAGGAACCCGTTTCACCCCCAACATCCGACAACATTCCTCAAGGAGGAATAAGCCATCGCCCTCCGCCCGATCAACAGGAGTCGAACACATTAACCACTGGCGCAAACACCGATGCCGCCAGAACAAACGGAACATCATCACCATTGTTCCCAGAGCCCACAAAACCAGTAATGCTGAAACCAATCCCCCGCCTGACGAAACCCGATCAGCGGCATCCGCCATCACGGGCGACTGCATATGCCACTTCGGACACAGTGACAACAATGGCAAAAACAAGAGTAATCCAAGACTCCATACAGTCACCCAGGGCCAACCCGCCGGGTCTTTCCTGGCAATCAGCCACAGACCTGCGGCAGCAAGCACGGAAATCATCAAACTACTCAGGAGGATCGACATCATCTTTTTTATCAGTGGTTCATCAACGCTCCGCCTGGTCATCATCGCCCAAGGCCTCCCGGATCCTGACAACCTCTTCCTTCTCGAGCTTCATATCCTCCGAATCCAACAACGCAGCAACCAACTTCTCAGGTTTTCCCTCAAAAAAAGTACTCAGCAAATTCGAAATCGCCGATTTCCTCGCCTTGGTCTCGGCCACCACCGGTTGGTAGATATACCGCCTGGATTCCTTGCTATGCTTCACCATCCCCTTGCCCTCCAGCGTCGCCATCAATGCCCGCACCGCCGAATACGAAGGAGGGTCCGGCAAATTCTCCAGAACCTCTTTCGCCGACGCTTTGCCGAGACGATACAAAATATCCATGATCTGTCTCTCACGACGCGACATCTGCCCCTGCTCCAATCGATTCATACAATCAACCTTCCACAATGCTGGAAATACCGCAATTAAAAAATGCTGGAAATTTAGCATCCAAGCTTGACAGCATACCTCAATTGCTGTTTTTTTAGCATCACTATGAAAAACAAAGCCTTGTTCCCCATAATCAGTTCCGGTCTCAGCCTGCTCGGAATCGTTTTGATGCATTCATGTGCTACCGCACCCTACCCTGCGGTTGTCAGTCCTCCAGATAGCCAGTCCGCACCTGCGGCGGGAAGTGCTAATTATGCCGCCTCTGAAGCCCCCCGCAGCCGTCCAGGTCTGGGCACAGGTTGGGGAGATGAGCTGGAATCGGAGATTGGCTACACTAGCTTCAACCGGACATCCTCGAAACCTGCTGGAGTCGCAGCGATTTATTACAATGACAAGGAGGGCGTCAATGCCATGGTTGATTCATGGAAATACAGTGGCAAGGGCATGCAAAAGGCGGCAGGCGGGCTGGTCGAGTGGGGAGTCAAGGGTTCGTGGGGAAGCTTGAAAAACTACCATACCCGATACAGTGACAATCCTCGCCGCTATGTGGTCGGACGCAAAAACAGCAACTACTCGCTGGTGGTGAAAAACCTCAGCCACTCCCGTTTGGAAATTGTCCTCAGCGTCGATGGGCTCGATGTGATGGATGGCAAGGCGGCGGCCTACCGAAAGCGCGGATATATTGTTCAGCCGGGTAAAACCCTCGTCGTTGACGGATTCCGAACCAGCGAATCAGCGGTCGCGGCTTTCAAATTTTCTTCGGTGGATGCGTCCTACTCAAATCAGCGGCACGGCACCACCCGCAACGTCGGCGTGATCGGCATGGCGGTATTCACCGAAAAGGGCATCGACCCTTGGAAGTGGTCGAGGGCCGCAGTGAAGCAAAGGCATGGAGCTTCCCCCTTCGCCGAAGCCCCCTACAGCAGAGCTCAATAGATTTTTCTACAGATCTTCAGGCTTTTGCAGCAGCTCGGAAATCCTATTCAAGAGCATGCCTGCGCCACCACCATCCACCACCCGGTGATCGAAGGTCAGATCGATTTCAGCTTCGGTCACCGGAATAAAGGCTCCCGCCTGCTCGCTCCAAACCGGTCGCTTCACCCCGGCACTCAAACCAAGAATCAAGGTCTCATTTGGCAAAGGAATGGGAGTCCCCCAGGTCAAACCAAAGGTTCCAAAATTCGTTACAGTGGCAATCCCGTGCTGGGTGGCTTCCTCCGGTAACTTCCGAGCTCGAGCCAAGCTGACCATTTCGTGGTATTCTTCGACTAGGTCCTTCAACCTCTTGGAATCCGCATTGCGGATAATGGGAACCAACACACCGTCCTCGACCTGAACCGCCACGCCAATATCAAAGGAACGCGGGTGCACCACGCTCTCACCAATCAGATAGCCCGCTGTTGTCGGGTTTTCGGCCAATGCCAATGCCAATGCCCTCAAAATATACAATGCGGGGCCGGGTTTGGGATCCTGCCCCCTGCGATGATCCAAAATTTTATCCATCACCAGCGGCCGGGCCACAGTAGCCAAGGGGCGCGACCAACTACGGCGCATGGCATCCGCCACGGCCAAACGCATCGGCGATGCTTTGGTATGGGGCCAGGTTTCGATATACTCGAGAAAGTTTTCCAAATCCTCCACCGTCACACGCCCGCCGCCGCCACTCCCTGAAATGGCAGAAATATCAGCCGCCCGCAATCCAAGCTCCATCATTCGGGCACGCATCCGGGGAGAAATATAATGCGCTCCTCCTTTGCCCGCCGGCACGGGCAGCCCTTTGACATTTGGCTCCACAGGCTTCGGCTCATGATACCCTCCGCCGTCGGTCTTGAAGTGCAGGGTGGCATCCTCATTGGCTTCACTTGAATCACCGTTCTTGGGAAGCGGCTGCGCTTCGGTGGCGTCCATGCACTGTTCTCCGGTTCGATCAAGTTCCTCTTCCGTGACTTGTAACACCCCCAGCACGGTCCCCACTGCGTAACTTTCGCCTTCAACGGCATAAATCTCGAGCACATCACCGGCACAAACCGATGGCACATCCATCACCGCTTTATTGGTCTCCACTTCGATGAGATCCTGATCCTGTTCGACCTGGTCCCCGACCGCGATATTAAGGCGAAGAATGGTGGCTTCGGCAATGGATTCACCCAGCTGGGGCATGAGAATAGGAACCTTGGGCATAGTCTGATTAGGGTTGGAAATTATAAACGACAATGAAAAACTAGTAATTCAAGAGCTTGAGGAGCTCGTGCACAATCGACTCGGGCGTTGGTCGGTGACTCGACCACAATTTCGGGTGATACGGGATCGGCGTGTCGCGGGCGTTCAGCCTGACCGGAGGTGCATCCAGCAAGTGAAAACCGTCCGCACTCACTCGCGAAACCACTTCAGCGGTCACGCCTCCCCAGGGAAAGGCTTCACCCACAACAAGCAGACGCCCGGTTCGGGCCACCGATGCAACCACCGTATCCGTATCCAGCGGCTTCACACTCCTCAGGTCAACCACCTCGATCTCCCACCCCCCCTCGGCGTGCAGGATTTCAGCAGCACGCACAGCCTCATGCACCATCGCACTGTAGGCCACCACCGTTGCATGTTTTCCCGGACGGGTAATCCGAGCCTTGCCAATCGGTAACGCATCCCCGTCAAAATTCTCTGATTTCAGCCAGCGATACAAAAATTTGTGCTCACAGAACACCACCGGGTCGTCGAGCTCAATCGACTCCAAAAGCATCGAATACGCATCTGCCACCGTTGCCGGAGTCACCACAACCAGCCCTGGATAGTGCGCATAGATCGACTCCATACTCTGACTGTGAAACGGCCCGGACCCCGGGGTGCCGCCGGAAGGCAGACGCACCGTCAAGGGCACGGGAACCCCCGTCCGGTAATAATGAGTCGCAGCCTGGTTCACGATCTGGTTGAACGCCACAGACGAAAAATCCGCGAACTGCATTTCCAAAACCGGGCGGGCTCCTTCGATCGCCGCTCCAATCGCCACACCGGCCATCGCATCCTCACTGATCGGAGCATCCAGCACCCTGCCGGGGTATTTGCCAACCAAACCCTTGGTCGCCTTAAAAGCCCCACCAAAGGTTCCGATGTCCTGACCGTAAAGAAAAACTCCCGGGTCATCTGCCATCGCCTTGTCCAAGGCAGCATGAATCGCGTCTATGTAGGTTACCTCACTCATCCACTTCAGTCTTGATTGTAATACGTGGACAAATGGGTGGCATAGGCCTGCCAATCATCCTGGTAGGGGTCGGGAGAGCGCTCTTTCTGAGCCTGGGCCAGAGCCTGCTGCACCGTCTGAGCCGCTTCCTCCTGCCAAGTGTCGATTTCATCACCTCCGGCAAAGCCACCGTCCACCATCTGCTTGCGCCCTACTTCCAAACAATCGCGACCAACCCCCGACTGCTTGATTGCAGCATCCACATAAAAAGCATCATCGTGCTCACCATGACCAGTAAGCCGCAGCATTTCCGCCACCACTAACTGAGGTCCCTCACCCGCCCGGGCCCGTTCGACCGCTTCATACATCACCTCGACGCAGGCCAACATATCCGTGCCGTCGACCTGATGCCCCCGCACTCCATATCCCACAGCCTTGTCCACCAGCCTCTCACATGCAAACTGATGCACATTGGGCGTTGAATACGCATACTGGTTGTTGGCAACCGTTAACACCAGAGGAAGCTTTTCTACCGCAGCCGTATTTAATCCCTCGTGAAAGGATCCCGTCGAGGTGCAGCCGTCACCAATACAAGTGGCTCCGACCACGCCATCCAAGGTCCCCTTCAAGCGCTTGGCCAGCAGCATACCACTGACCAGCGAAATCGAAGCTCCCAGATGCGAGATCATTGCCGGCATCCCCTCTGCAGGGCGTCCCCGGTGAATATTCCCATCCCTACCGCGCATTGGGCCATCCACCGAGCCAAGGTAAGTCCGGGTGCAATCGAGTAAATCCTCACCAAAGGCCGTGCGTCCGGCCTGGTCCCGAATCAAGGGGGCAAACACGTCCCTTCCCTTTTCCAGGCAAGTCGCAAGGGAAGCGCTCACCGCTTCCTGCCCCTTACCCAGATACACACCGCCAACAATCTTACCGGCCTTGTAGAGGCTTCCCAATTTGTTCTCGAGAACACGCGCCGTAAGCATCGCCCGATAAACTGAGCGCACATGCCGGCGTCCTCCTTCGTCAGATAGTATCTCCATGCAGTTGTGATTCGGATCGGTCGTCCACATCACCACCCCCATCCAAGGATGCGAAGGCAATCTGTATGACCGGGGCCATCAAAGACAATGGAAGCGGCACTGACAATAGCATTCTTTACCAAAGGCAGCGCGGATTTTCCTCAGCATGAAAGAAACCATTGCCAAATCCCCTATTCCACGGCAAAACATCCCCGCACAACCACAGAAAATTCTTATTATGGAACCCACACTTCTTGTTCTCGCAGCCGGAATGGGCAGCCGATACGGCGGCCTGAAACAAATGGACCCCATGGGGCCCAATGGCGAAACTGTCCTCGACTACTCGGTTTACGATGCCATTCGTGCCGGATTCAAACGTGTTGTCTTCATCATCCGCGAAGATTTTGCCGACCTGTTCAAGGAACAAGTCGGAGCCAAGTTCGCTGGAAAAATCGAAGTCGACTACGTCTTCCAGAAACTCGACGACCTCCCGGTCGGATTTGCCGTCCCAGAAGGACGCGTCAAACCCTGGGGCACCATTCATGCGATCCGGGCTGCCCGGACCGCCATTTCCGGCCCCTTTGCCGTGATCAACGCCGATGACTTCTACGGATCGGACGCCTACCAACAAATTGCCAAGTACTTCGCACAGACCACAGAACAAAACGACGACAAGTCACACTACTGCATGGTCGGCTACCACATCACCAAGACCCTTTCGGATCACGGAGATGTCAACCGTGGCATCTGTTCCGCTGAAAACGGATTCCTCAAGGATGTCGAGGAAGTCACCGAAATCAAACGTGAGGACGATGGGAACATCTACGGTAACGGACTCGACGGCAACCGCCGCGAAGTTCCGGAATCAGCGATTGCTTCCATGAACTTCTGGGGATTCACCAACGAGTTCTTCACTCAGATCGAAGCACACTTCATCACCTTCCTCAAGGAACGAGGCACCGAACTCAAATCCGAGTGCTACATCCCGACACTCGTCGACGAACTCATCCGGGAAGACAGAGGCGACTGCAAAGTTCTTGAAACCACCAGTTCATGGTTCGGAGTCACCTATCCGGAAGACAAACCACACGTTGTTGAAAACATCCAACAGCTCATCGACGCCGGGGACTACCCGACACCTCTGGACTAATCGTCCAAGGTGTTCCCTAGGTGCGCCCACTCCTAAACACACAAAACATTACCACCACTATGCACGACATCAAAGAGATTGCCGGGCTGTTCGACATGCGCGCGGACTTTGTTCACGCCCACCCTTACGGCTCCGGTCATATCAACGATACCTACTGCGCTTACTACGACCAGGCAGGACAACGGATTCGCTACATCCACCAGCGCCTCAGCACCGAGGCCTTCAAAAAGCCCATCGAACTGATGGAGAACGTTGACCGGGTCACCACCCACGCACTCGACGAACTGCTCAAGGAAGGCAACCCGGAAGCCCGCCGTCGCACCCTCACCTGCATTCCATCGATGCAAGGCACCCCGCACGCCATCGATGCCGCAGGCAACTGCTGGCGCACCTACCCGTTCATCGAACGTGCCCGCACCTACGACACCATCGAGTCGGAAGCCCAAGCAACCGAAGCAGCCCGTGCATTCGGTGAGTTCCAAAAACTCGCCGCCACCCTGCCCGGTGATCCCCTACACGAAACCATCCCAGGCTTCCACAACACCAAACAACGGTTCCAGCATCTCGTCGAGGCCATCGAGGCCGACACCGAGAACCGCGCCGCCAGCGTGCAAAAGGAAATCGATTGGTACATGGCCCGTCAGGAAGAAGGCAGCAAGGTCGTCGACATGCTTGAAAGTGGTGAACTTCCGCTTCGTGTCACCCACAACGACACCAAGCTCAACAATGTCATGCTCGATGACGTAACCGGCGAAGGCATCTGCGTGATCGACCTCGACACCACCATGCCCGGATCCGCCATCTACGACTTCGGCGACATGGTGCGCACCGCCACCTCTCCGGCAGCCGAAGATGAAAAGGACGTCTCCAAGGTTGAAATGCGCATGTTCATGTTCGACGCCTTGGTTAAAGGCTACCTCGCATCCGCTGGGGAATTCCTGACCGACAACGAACGCTCACTGCTCGCCTTCTCCGGCAAACTCCTGACGATGGAATGCGGAACCCGCTTCCTGACCGATTACCTCAAAGGCGACGTCTACTTCAAAGTGCACCGTGACGGCCACAACGTCGATCGCACACGCACCCAGATCGCACTCTGCGAATCCATCGACGCCCAGATGGCGGAAATGGAAGCGCTCGTTGCCAAATACAGCGTCTAAGCGGCCAACATCACCAACTCTTCAAACATCCCCGCTGGTTCTATCCGGTGGGGATGTTTTTTATTGTCCTCCAATCCAGTGGCGCCAGATAGGAATATCCGCCTCAGCCCAATCCAAAGACGGAAAATCCCCCTCCTCGAGCCAGCGAACAGCAGCGTGTTCATGGGGCACAGGCTCAGCGCCCTCTCCCAAGCGGCAGACAAAGGGGATCAAACAAATGGCAACGTCTCCATAATCATGCTTCACCTCAGGTAATCGATCTCCGACCTCGATTTCACAGCCCAGCTCTTCCCGGATCTCTCTGCGCAAGGCATCCCGAGGATCTTCACCGGTTTCTACTTTCCCTCCGGGGAACTCCCATTTCCCGGCATGGGACTGATGCTCCGACCGCTGGCAAGCCATCACCCGTCCGTCATCATCCTGAATCACCGCACAAACCACATTGATCATGCCCATGATCTAGACTAAAGATCAGTCTAGCGACAACTCCAAACCTCTACCACAAGCGCGATGACACAGGACAAGACCAAAGCCCCTCAGATCCCCAGAGAAGACGACATCTGTGATGTCATTGGCAAGGCCATGCGCGGTCAGGGACTTACGCCGGCATCTCTGGCACAACAGGCATCCTTGCCTGAGCCCGCTGTCTCCCGTGCCCTGCAAGCCGATGGCCCGGCACTGCCCGTCCACGAGCTCAACGCCATTGCCTCAGCCCTCGGGCTCAACCCCAAGGCTCTGGCCCAGCTCAATACCTACCTCCCGGGCTGCCAAGCACCAGCCGGACTGATTACGATCACAACCCGCTTCGGCCACGCCGGCGTCAACGCCTTCATTCTGGAAAATGAGCACTCCGCTTGGGTCTTCGACACCGGAACCGACCCATCGCCCATCCTCTCCCACCTTAGCACACACCGACTGGAGCTAAAAAACCTCTACATCACACACGGGCATCACGACCACATCTCCGGGCTGCCCTCGTTTCCAGAAGATCAAACCATCCTGCCAGAGAACATCCGTCACGGAGAGTCCCGTGCACTGACACCGAACATCCGACTCACCGCACTGGAAACCAGCGGCCATTTTACGCCCTCCCGGGCCTACTTCATTGAAGGGCTCTCCGCACCGGTTTGTATTTGTGGTGACATCCTCTTTGCCGGATCGATGGGAAAAGCATCCGGGCTCAGCAGCTATCAACAGTCGCTACGGCATGCGCGTGAAAACCTCCTCAGCCTGCCCCCCGAAACTCTCCTCTGCCCGGGGCACGGCCCCCTGAGCACCATCGCTCTGGAAAAACAACACAACCCCTTCCTCGCTTAAACTTCAGCCGACGCCCCCTTTTACAAACCCTTTACACGAGCCCAACATTTATTTCTCGTATCAGCTGGCCGGCTTGCTAAAAAAGCCAGCATGAAAAGTTTCATCGCCTTCGCCGTCCTCCTTTTCACCTTCGCTCCCATTCCGTGCGTCCATGCTGAAACCGACGCCAGAAAAGCGGCCAACGCCCTGCAGGACAACAACTACGCCCTCGCAGGAAAAATCCTCAGCGGCAATCTGGAAACCCTGGCTGCAGCGGACAAGCAGTTCACCCAGGATCAACTCCTGCACCTGAAGGCAACCACCGAATTCCTTCAAAAAAATTACGAAGCAGCGGAACAATCCTGCCAGCAGCTCCAAAAGCAATTTCCAAAGAGCACATGGTTATCCAAGTCCATCTTCCTTGAAGCGGAAACCTATAGCGCTCGCAAACAGTATGAAAAAGCCATTGGCATCTACGAAAGCCAAGCCATCAAACTCTTCGCGACCGAACGTAAGGCTGGCATCGCCCGATCATTGATCCGCTTTGCCGAGTCGTTCACCCGCAAACCCGCGGCTGACAACCTCGATGCCCCCGCACCGGATTACGCCAAAGCCTACAACCTCTACAGCGAAATCCTCGACCTCAACTGCGGCCACACACTACGAGCCGAAGCCCGCTACCAAATGACCAGCATGCTCTCGCTGGCAGGTAACTATCAGGGAGCAGAAAAAGAAGCCCTCGCCTACCTCGCAGAGTTTGACCCGTCATGGAGAGGTTTGATCGGAAGCCCTGAACGGGTGACCATGAAAAAAAATGCCAACACCCTGGCGACGGGCAAACACATCGCCATGGTTCGTTACCTTCATGCCGAGGCACTGCACCGACAAAACCGACGACCCGAAGCCGATAACTATCTCTTCGAACTCCTCCAGCTGGTTGAAGAAAAACACATCGATGCGGATCAAGCATTACTCGCCGACGCCAGCTGGCTGCGTATTCACACCCTGCGCCAAAAAGGAGGCAAAGCATACGACATCAACGAATGGAAACAAACCACCGAAGCCTACCTCCAAGCCTACCCCAAACACATCCACGCAAACAAAACGGCCTTCCTTTTAGGCTCCATGCTGCAATCCCACGGCAAAAACAAACTGGCCATCACCGCCTATCAAAATTACATCGCTGATAAATACAAGACCGCCGTCACCCCCACGCCGCTCAGTCAGTCAGTGGAAACCGCCGGAGAGCTGGAGGTTCGAAAAAAATTAGCAGGACAACACCTTGAGTTGGCCCATTACGCACTCGGCTCCATCCACCTCGCGATGGAAGAATTCGAACTCGCCCGTAAAGCCTGGAACCTGACAGCTCAAACGTTCCCCAATGGAACCCAATGGGCCGCATGCCAGAAAGGCCTCGTCGAAATCGACTACGCCCAGCTGCAAAGCCAGCTGGCAATCCTGAAAAAAGAAGCTGGGGCAGCCAATGAGGTGGACTGCCACACCCAGGCGACCAAACGAGTCGAAGCCTTCATCAGCCAATATCCTCTCGACCCGAGGATTGCGGGGCTCCTGTTCTCCTGCGGCCAGATTCCATACGAACTGGCTATTCGGATCGACAAGGAGTCCCCGGAACCAGCAAACAAAAAAATCCGACAGGACACACTCTATCAGCAGGCCATCTCGTCTTGGAATATCTTGACCAGTAAATACGGAAAATCCAATGAAGCCTCCCGCGCAAAATTTCTGACGGCCAAACTCTGGGAAGAACACTTCATCGATATGGAAAAGGCGATCAGCCTCTACAAAAGCTCCAAAGCCAAAGACTTCCGCACCCGTCTGGCCGCCCTCACCAGCAAACGATTGTTAGCCAGCGCTGAAAAAACGTTCACCCTGAAAGAAACACCTCAAATCATCCTCAATACAAGGAACATCGAGAAGGTCAAAGTCCATCAGTACTGGATCGACCTCAAAGCCTACTTCCTCAAAAATGGCCACCTGGCAGATCTTACCAAACTGGATATCGACCTCATCGAACCCGATCATTCATGGGACGTCTCCATCAAAGACTATCAAAAACATCATCCGCTCACCCAGAAAATAGATATCCCCTTCCCCAAAAATAAACCCGGCGTCTGCATCATCAAAATTGAAGACGAAGACTACCACACAACCAGCCTGGTTATGCGTAGCAATATTGATATTGCCGTCCGCGTTGGCACCCGGGAGCTTATCGCTTACGCCACCAACTGGGTCAGCGGAAAACCGGCGTCCAAGGTAAAACTCTTGTTCGCCAGCGGTGAAAAAATCATCGGGACAGAGCTCACCGGTCCCGACGGCGTTTGTTATAAAACATTCGATGCCCTCGAAGATCTCAGTTCATTGCGAGTGCTGGCCATTTCCCCAGAAGGGGCGGCCACATGCTCTCAGGACCTCGACAGCACCTCCTCTCCGGCTAAACTCACCGCCAAGGCGTGGTTCCATACGGCCAGCAGTGAAAACCGCCCCGGAGAAACCGTGCACCTCTCCGGCATTGTCCGGGACGCACTCAACGGTTCCTACACCCTGCCTAAAAACAAGAAATACACCCTCAACTGCAGAACCAACCACCACTTGCCCATTTTTGAATCCTCGCTTGATTTAAACCCGCAAGGTGGTTTTGAAGCCCAATTTAAAATCCCACGACACACGCAAAGTAAAGCCGTCATCGTCACATTAACCCCCGAAAGTCCCGACGAAGCCAAGCAATCGTCCACACCCAGCCCCGAACGTTTCCAGTACCTCATCCCGATCACCCGACAGTCGGACAGTCAAGCCTCCCTGACCCTCACCTTTGACCAATCTCACCTCAAAACGGGTGATATCCTGACTGGCTCTCTCCGTGCCCGTTATCACTGGGACGCTCCCGTCAGCGACCGACGGATCCGTCTCACTTTACCATCAGGAAAACACAGCGATGTTGTCACCGATGCCCAAGGCCTCGCCACATTCAGCTACGACACCACAGGCATCGCATCCGGTTCATCACTCGTCTTTTCTGCGCAACTCATCGGCATCTCCAGCATGGGAGCAGCCAACGCCATCACAATTGACCCGCTGCAGCTCTACATCCGGGCTGAATCAGACAAAGCCATGGTCACCAGCCAGGAGCCGATCACCATCAAGGTCAACACCCACAATGCTTCCGAACAACCGGTAGGAGCCACACTCGCACTCAAACTCCTGCGAAGCACTGAAGGCAACAAGGAGAAACTCGTTCAGGAACTCCCAATCACCACCGACCCCCAATCAGGAAAAGGTAAAACCGAAATCAAGATTGCCGCTCAAGGTCGCTACATTCTCCGCATCGAAGGCTCTGACCCTCAGGGAAAACCCAGCCTGACAGAAACGATCATCCACGTGTTAGGTGATGATGCTGCATCTGAAATCACCGCCTACCACCATACCCAAAAGCTCTTCGATGACAGCCAATTCGAGTTGCGGGTCTTTTCCAAACGCCATACCGCTTGTCAAGCCCTGCTCACAGTTGAGGCCCAACACATCATTGAACATCAAATCGTCGAGCTAAAACCGGGAGCCAACCTTTTCAAGCTGGATCTCAGCCCGCAGCACGCCCCGATATTCAGGACCTCCTTGATGGTCATGCACGACCGATCATTCTTTTCCGCGGAGGACGTGGTTACGGTGAGCCGCCGGCTATTCGTCCAAACCATACTACCGGAAAAGGCGTCCTTCTCACCCGGAGAAACCATCACAGCCCAGGTCAACGTGAGTGACACCCAAGGCAAACCCGTCCCGGCTCTGTTGATGGCATCCATTGAAAAGCAGCGCCACGAAACTCAGGCCAAATCACCCGAGGGCGGCTGGTTCATCTACACCCCGTTCCAACGCTCCTCAGAGCTTCCCCAATATTCAATGGGCACCAGCTGCGGGTTCACCCACACCGGAACCCAGCAACGAATCCTCGCTGCCTATAAAGAAGAACAACAACGCATCGCCGACGGCAACAACCGAGCTCACAGAGTCACCGACCTCAGCCGTCTCGCCCAACAACACTTCCAGAGTATCGACAACATCCGTAAGCATCTCTACATGGGTGAAGGATACTACAACCTAGGCAAATACGATGAAGCAGATGAAGCATTCCGTAACGTCCTACGTGAAGATCCGTATAACAAAGATGCCCGCCGCTGGATGGAAAAAGTCGCCAGCATCAAATCGGATTACTACCGCTCCGCATACGACCAAACCCGAGCTGAGAGCCTTCAACAGGTTGATCAGGCATGGGAACTCCCCAATCAAGTTGACATCCAGGCAGGCAACCGCGCAACCGCAGGTCTTCGCTCAGGAGACTACGCCGTGACCCGGAATTCCATCGATGCCATTCTCAACAACCCAAACCGCACACAATCACTCCAACGCAATAGTATCGATTTTTATCTCAACAACCCACAACGAACCTCGACAGCAGATGCCAATGCCATCGCTCTGGCGAGGTCCCGGAATGGGTTTGCCGTCAACCCCAACCGGATCAACCAACCCGTGTTCCGCTCCCAAGGAGCTCAAAGCGGGTTCGTCGGAGGAGGCCGTATCGGAAATGGCGAGGCCCGCAACGGGGTCGACTTCATCAGCCCGGTCAATTTCACCAACATCCCCGGAATCCCGGCAAATCAGGGGGGGGCGAGGCTCAATCAAATCCCCGAGCTTCCCAATGCCGTAGGAACCAGCCCCATGGCATTAACAGGCCTCTTCAATGGCACATGGAACACCACCGAACACACAGCCGCACCCAACTGGTCCGCCCCCATCCAACTACTGGCCCAAGGAAGCTCGACGCTGAAAATCCCCCTCCCCGATCGTGCTGGAACATGGACGCTCCATGTCCTCGCTGCAGCAAAAAATGGAACCTTGGGGGTCGATCGACAGACCATCAAAACCTCTGAACCGGTCAGCCTGCGCTTTGCTTCCATCCCACAGGTCATGGGCGGTGACAAATGGATCCCCGAACTCTCACTGTTCCGCCACGGCGCCCTGCCCGCGACCAACGGCCAAGTAAAAATCAGCGTCAACCATAACGGCAAGCCTCTGGCTACTCACACCGAGGAACTCACCATCGACAAAGATGCCGACTCAGCCACCGTCCCGACAAAAAAGATCACGGTCCCAGCATCCGGCACCCTGACGCTACTCGCAGAGCTCACGCTGGAGGGCGCCGCATACCAAACCGAGATCAAGGTTCCGATCCGCCCATACGGAGCCCCGGTCGCAAATCGGCACAGCCAGACATTGAGCGCCGGAACAAGCAGCTTCGATATCGCTCTGCAAGATCAGGCAACCCCACACCACCTGACTCTGACACTCAGAAAAGACATCAACCAGTCACTCTATCAGCTCTCCACCTCGAAGCTTGAGCCCGTCTTTGGCTGGAACGTCCCGTGCCGGCAAGCCCACCCGGCGGGTCAATTCAACGCCCAGGTCGCGGTGCTGGAGTATTTGACCAAACAAAAGGCCACCTCCAGCCCACACTACCAGCAACTACTACAACGGGCAAAATGGACACTCAATGAGCTGCTCGCACTTCAGCGGGCAGATGGATCATGGACTTCGACACATGGCCGCAAACAAAGCAACCTGATCGTGACCGCCACAGCCTACGAAGCCATCCATCGCTGGAAGGCCATGGGTTTCAGCAAGGAACTTGCGACACAAACAACCGAATCCTGGCTCAAAACCCAGGCAAAAAAAATCCCAGACCCCGAAGTGGATTCCCGCTGCCTCGTGCAACAAGCGCTTTCCTTTGGCAAAGCATCTGATTTCTCCATCTGCAACCGCCTCTACCGAGACCGAGGCACCCTGGGAGACGCTGGAAAGGTGCTCCTCGCCCAGGCATTTATCAACCTCGACCGCCCGTCCTTTGCTTCGGACCTCCTCGAAAGCATGCACGATCAAGAGCAATGGGCCAGCTCGACCGATCCGATCACCCGCCATCCGGCATGGATCGCAGGGCAAGCACTCCGGGCACTCTCCAGCATTTCCAAGATCAATCCCAAACTGAAGGCTCAGGCCAAGCAACTCAAACAGCTCACCTGGCAACAAGCCGGAGCCGTGGGATACACCAATGACATCATCCGTGCCGCCGCCGTCTCCGGGCTGGCTGCATCCGTGA
This sequence comes from Oceaniferula marina, assembly GCF_013391475.1. Lineage (NCBI taxonomy): Bacteria > Pseudomonadati > Verrucomicrobiota > Verrucomicrobiia > Verrucomicrobiales > Verrucomicrobiaceae > Oceaniferula > Oceaniferula marina. The sequence continues at coordinate 222,104 of NZ_JACBAZ010000008.1, forward strand.
AAGCAACGGACGCCACCAAGGCAACGGTTGAAATCTTCGTCAATGGGAACAAAATCCTTACCCACCACACAGACGACAACACCCCATCCACCCCGATCCATATCCCGGGCAAGAAGCTGACACCTGGAAAGAACACGGTCAAAGCCGTGGTCAAGGGAAAGGGCGAACTCTACCTATCAGCCAGCCTGACAGGATTCCTCGCCGAATTCCCAAAATCCAATAACGACAACTTCGCCATCCTCGAACGGAAATACTACCGTGAAAATCTGAGTTTCCAGGGGCAGCCTATCAAAACCACGGGACAGTCACCGGCAAAAGAGGCCGAATTCCAGAACATCGTGCGTGTCGACATCCGTCTGGAAAATCAGAAAAAAGACCAGAAAGATGTCGTCTTGGTCGAGCAGCTTCCTGCCGGATTCACTTACATTCCGGGCTCTCTTCGTGGTGCCCATAGTGGGGCCCGGTTGGAAAACAACCACTTGGTCGTCACCTTCCGAGGGACATTCAAACCACGCTGGATCCGCTATGAAATGATTGCAAGCCACACAGGAACGTGGAATCAGACACCCTCGACCTTCATTCCCCTGCAATCCCCCGGACAAGCGGTGTTCGGTCCGCAAGGGTCACTCACCGTACTTGCCCGAGGCAAGGCATCCACACAACCCTATCAAACCTCTGCGGCCGAGCACGCCGAACTCGCCAAACTCCATTACAACCATGGAGAACACCAACTGGCGAAACAACACCTCGCAGCACGACGCAAGCTGAAACTTCCATCCACCGAAGATGCTGAAATCGCACGCATCACACTCTGGTTAGAATCCGCTGAACAAACACCCGATGCCAAGCGACTCGTCGAAGCCTTTGAAACACTCGACGCCAGAATGCCGGACCTCAGCATTCCCTTCGATAAAATCCTTAAAGTCGGCAAAGCATACCGACAACTCAAAGAGTTCGAACGGGGGCAGTACGTTTTTGCCGCCACGCTCGAAGCTGGTTTCGCCCAAGACACCTACGTCGGAGCAGCACTCGAAGACCAGGGACGTTTCCTCGACGCCATTGACTACCAGAAAAACATCTGGCAACTCTATCCTGACCACGGCGAGATCACCAACACGTGGTTTGCCATGGCTCAGGAACTGAACGAAAGGTCTGGCAACGCCAGAAAAGTCCAAGCCAGAATCGATAGCCCGGCAAACAGCAAGGTCAGCGAAGTCGAACTCATCTCCGAATCCCAAAAGATGCTCGACCAATTCCTCTTCCTACACCCCGAACACCCGGCAGCCGATGAAGTCTCCTACACCATGGCCAACACCCTGTTCGCCTTAAAAGACTACCGCGCCGTCGTCGCCCAGGCTCGACGCTGCCATCAACGGTATCCTGAAAGCAAACACCTCAGCAGCTTCCGCTACATGGAGGCCCTCGGGTCATTCTGGCTGCGAGACTACGATGTCGCCATCCAAGCCGCCGCTGAAGTGGCCCACGGAACCTCGCAGGATAAAAATCTGGCAACCTTCATCACTGCCCAGATTTTCCATGCCAAAGGACAACCCGATAAGGCAATGGAATGGTATGAACCCATCAAGGACCATTACCCGGACGCACGTGAATCCATCGCTTACTTTGAACAGAAAAAAGTCAAACTCGATGAAGTCAAAGTGCTCTCATCTGGAAAAAAAGCCACCATCACCATGGACTACCGCAATATCTCAACCGCTGAGTTGAAAATCTATCGTGTGGACCTCATGAAGCTCTACTTAAAACAAAAAAACCTGTCGAACATCACCAATATTGAACTCGCCGGTATTGCTCCGGAACATGAACTCAGTATCAAACTCAACCAGGGCGACATGACAGAGGATATGCAGCAACACATCACGCTCCCCATCCGCAACGACGGTGCCTACCTCATCCTCTGCCGTGGAGACTACCTCTATACGTCCGGCCTCGTCTTGATCACCCCCCTAAAAATGGAAGTCCAAGAAGAGCCTGACGCCGCGAGCTTGCGAGTCCACGTCAGGGATCGCGAATCCGGCAAGCTCCTCGACAACGTCCATGTCAAAGCCATCGGTAGTGACAACTCCCGATTCAAAACCGGGGAAACCGATCTCCGCGGTATTTGGAAAGCCGAATCCATCCAGGGAAAACCCACCGTGATCGCCCGCGACCCCAAAGGTCGTTATGCGTTCTTCCGTAGCCAGATTGATTACCAATCCAGCGAAACTGAGCAAAGCAACGATGATGCCTTCGCCGCCCCACAGAAAAAACAAAAAGTCGATTTCAAAGGCAACCTGATCCAAGGCCAGCTGGAACTCAACAAGAAGAACTACAAAAGCTACAATGAGTTCCGCCGAAGCAAAGGCAAGGGAGTCAAAGTCAACAAAGCCATGAAAAAATAAACCACCGAGCTAACAGACCACGTGCCCCCACCCTCTTCAGCCGGCGTGAGAGCACCATCCCTTGACCAAACTACCTTAGCAAAGTAGGACAGGTTTCCAACCTGTCAGCTGGCATGGCATAACTACAATTACCCCCCACCTCACACCCGGAAGCCGGCAGGATAGAATCCTGCCCTACTTTACCGCAACCTACAAACTAACAAAAACACATAGACAAACCTCCTAATAAATGTTAGATGTTCATCTATGAACCCTGCAAAAACACCCGCGACGAAACAAGCCACGCATACACAACTGAAGGCATCAGCGCTATCCAGCGAAAAGACGCCTCCTCTCGCGCCCCAATCCACGGCATCATCAGCCCCTAGACCACCAGCATGGAGACACACCTGTGCCCTCATTCATATGGAGCAAAAACTGCGTCAGACAAACGACCTCATCCTCCATCTCGAAAACGAGATCGAGTTCACCACCGACGAAGAAAACCGGGAGCGTATCGAAGCCGAACTACTCCGGGCCCTCAGTAAAAGAAACGCCGTCCGGACCGCTCTCGAAATCGCCTTGAGAAAACCCTAGCATTCCAAGCCCATACACAACTCGCGCATCAAGCACGAAGGAACAAAACAGAGGCCATCAGAAAGTTCCTCCCCTACCCCCCCAACTTGACCTCCAGCCAGGTTTTATCTTTCGGCGTGGTGACCGTTTGCCGTTGCATCGCTCCAGACACCTCATCCTTCCACATCAATTGATAGATCTGCCCTTTGCGAACCACGACCGTATAAAAACGATTCATATCGTCGCTTGGCTTAGGTGAAACGCCCTCGGCAATTTTAAGATCCCCCTGAAGCACCACCACGGGAATCGCAACCCGCTTCCCGCCCACCATCCGGTGAATGCGCAACTCGCAATCGTTTTCACCTACCGCATTTTCACCACCTAACGCCACATAGCGTTCCGTGACATTCACCGCGGGCACTTCCTTGTTTTTCATATTCCACACCATAGGAAAATGCAGCCCGGTCGACTTCCAAGAGCTTGCATAAATACTGTGGTAAAAACTCTTCGGGTTCGCCTGTGCGGCGTCAGCCAGTAACCAGCCGTGGTCCAGTCCCTTGGCATCCGGGTAATACTCGGTAAAATGCCAGGCTTTGTCGACCGGGGTCCAGACTTCCACCCAATTGTGATTCCCTCGCTTGGTGGTCCATGCTGGAATACCTGCCACCCGAGAAGGGATGCCCACCGAGCGAAAGGCATTGTTCAGCAGAATCGACAAGCCACTACAACTCGCCATCCCCTGCTCCATCGACTCATACGGGCTCTGATCCGGCTTTTTACGCTTGGTGTTGTATTCCACCTTGAGCTCCTTCAAAATGTTCCGATTCACAGCCATCAAAGCCTCCTCTTGCGTTTTCGCATCCTTCACATACTTGCTGAAGCGTTTATAAAAATCCTGCCGCCAATCGTCACGCCGTTCATTCAAACTGGCATAAGGTAACACATCGTTAAAAAACACGTCCTCAGGAACCTGCTTCGCCCAAGTGAAATTCTCGCGGGCCTTGTATGCCCAGGCCACATTGTTTAACAAATAAGCGGCATTCAGCGAGCGGGCGTCAGAATCCGGCATGTAAGCGATCAAAAAATGCATCCCCTTGCGCTGCGCCTTTGGCACCTCATCGAGAGCCTTTTCCAGCTCAGCACGGTTCTCACCCGCTTGCTCAAGCTTGGCATCCAGCTCTCTACTGTAAGCGGTTTCGACGCGTTCATCAGCAATGAGGGGCATTCCGGGTATCAACACTCCGACCATCACCGCCACACCAACAGCTGCCCCCGTCCATCTCAATCGCATTGCTCTCATCACCTGCATAGCGACACCCTCCCCCATCTTTGTGCCTCTGCCAAGCCATCATATGCTACGCAACATACATCAAATCGATCATCCCATAAAAAAAATCAATTTCCATGCTGTGTCCAAGCGTGTTAGTCATTGCAGCATGAAACGAAGATTGTTCTCTCCGCTACGCCTTCTCTCCACCACCTTCATGCTGACGGCAACGTCCTTGAATGCCGACACCTACTACAAAGTCGAAATCCAGGATCTTACCTTGGACAAGGCACAGAAGCTTCCCGAACAAGCGTTGGCTCTCGGCATTTGGGACACCAAAAGACAGCAAGCGGTCTCGGTCCGCATACCGGAATCCTCCGGTCAGGCATTCACCGCCTTTATCCAAGAGGGAGAACAACAACAACATCGCTGGCACACCCCGGAACAAAAAGAACTACAAATCGCCATCCAGCTTAAAGAGCCGAAAAAAACAAAAGGCATCATCAACCTCTGGATGAGCAACGATCAACGCCAAAAAAAACTGCAATCATACGCGTTCCAATTCGACCCGTCCACGGCCAAACCCTGCAGCAAAGAACAGTTTGAAGCCCTTCGCAGCCAACACTACCAACGCCTCGCAAATGGACACCTCCCGGGAACCGCGTGGTTCAGGCACCAAGCAGGCGCCCCTCAAAAAGAAAACGCCAACACCAGACGCAATGCTTCAGACCTCGACGATACCTTTGCCATTTTTTCCGGTGGCCGCGCGATCTCCGAAAACCTGGCCCTCGACCGCGACCTGATTCTAGCCACCTCAAAAGACAAACCTGATGTCGAAATCAAAACGATCAAAGGGGTCACCGTCAAAGCCATCGACTGGACAGACAAACTTCCCTCAGACCCGGTAAGCGTCGACCCCCTCTCCCATTACATCCCCATCGACCAGCACGCTCTCTTTGTGCCATCCATCAACGACCTCTTCAAGTTGATCGACCACATCGAACGTGACGGAGCCCCCGTCATTCAGAGCTTCACCGTCCGCAACCCCTTCCGAACCCTGCCATCACGTTACCGACGCCAAATGGGGCTCGATGTTCCAGACATGGCGGCAAAACTCCTACCCATTCAATCGGTCGCCGTTACCGGCGGGGATCCCTTTTTCCCGATGGGCAGCGATGTCGCCGTTCTGTTTGAATCGGACAAACCGGAACTCCTGTTCCAGTCACTATCGAAAACCATCGAACTCAAAGCAAAACAACATCAAGCCAAAAGCCTGAAAGCCGTCGACGTTTCTGGCAGCTCCAAGCACCTTGCCTTTGAAAACACCGATCGATCGTTCTCCTGCCACCTCCTGCTCAAAGGCACATTGGTCGCCGTGGCCAATTCCTCTGAACAAATCAAACGCCTCACCGCAGTGACCCGCGATCGTTCACTCGGAGCCAGTGAAGAGTTCCGCTTTTTCCGTCACCGCTACCCTATCGCCGCAGACGAGTCCGCCTTCGTCTACCTCTCCGACGCCACTATCCGACGCTGGTGTAGTCCGGAACTTCGCATCGGGGCATCCCGTCGCACACGCGCCGCAGCCGCCCTAGGTGAACTCAACGCCCGGGCCTTGGCAGAACAACCCATCGGCAAGGATTTTGACGGGCTACTCGGATCCTGCAAGCTTGCTGGAAGCTCCATCCACAGTGAACACTACGGCAACCTCGGTTTCATCACCCCGGTTTCCGAACTCAAACTCACATCGGCAAGCGCCACCGAAGCCCAAGCCTACGAACAATGGCGTCGCGGATACGAGTCCGGCTGGGCCCAGGTCTTCGACCCCATCGCCATTCAGCTGAAACTCAAACCCGACTCCCAAGCTCTGGATATCACGGTGCTTCCACTGAGTGTGGATAGTGATTACAACGAAATGATCGACCTCGTAGGAGAAGCCAGCCTCTCCCCCAAGGCCCGCTCAGTCCCCGCGGAATCCTTGCTCTATTTCGCCCTTGCCCTCGATAAAAACAGCGAGCTCTTCGACGAGTTCGATAAAGATCTGGTGGAAATGCTCCCAGGGCTGAAAATCAATCCACTCTCCTGGGTCGGTAACTCCGTCTCACTTCACCTCGAAGACGGATTTTTCTGGAAAGCTGTTCAGAACACCAAAATGAGCGAAAAACTGATCGGACAGTTACCTCTCGCCATCAGGGTCGAATCCACCAGTAAAATGAAACTGGCGTTGTTCCTGACCGCGATCAAGGGCATGATCGGCAGTTCCGCTCCCGATCTCGTCCGCTATGAGACTCGCAAACATGGAGGCAAATCCTATGTCGCCGTGCTAACCGATGAAGAAGAACTCAATGGCGTCCAAATCTCCCTCTATTATGCAGCCCTGCCAAGTGCATTCCTCCTATCGCTCGACGAAAACATACTACACCGAGCCATCGACCGAGAAGCTGAAACCATCGCCGAAGGCCCGGCACTCGACGCTCTGCCTCAGGCCAAACACTGCCTCTTCGAATCTAATCCGAGGTTTCTCACAGGTCTCTCAAAAATCATCGACGATACCGATCTGGAGGAAACCCGGAGAATGGAAAGCTGGCGCGCCATCCCCATTCTCAACGAATGGCACCGCCGTTTCCCCGGCCAGCAGCCAGCCCTCATCCATCAACAACGTTTTGCATCCGACCTCTACTGCCCCGGAGGTAAAGGATACCAATGGAACGCCGAAGCCATGACCATGGAGTCCGTCGCCTACGGCCACCCCGGAGCCCCTCGCAACGATGCCCCGCCACTCTCCTGGCTCACCCGCTTCAACAGCCTGCAATCGTCACTCGGATTCGAAGACGGCGGTGTGAGGATCAGGGCCAAACTTTACAATAAACAAGCACCTGAAAAAAACAAAGCACCAAAGCAAAACAAAGGAGAAGTCCTATCAACCGCCAAGGAGCTCATCAACCTCACTGAGGGTAACACTTGGCTGTATAAAAACACAATCCACAACGGTGATGAGATCAGCATAAAAAGCAGTGTGACCAGCTCGACAAACGGAACCGCGACTGTGACTCACGACCAAACTCTACCTGACGGAAGCAAACATAAATCAACAAGTAAACATCACATCGATCAAAACGGATTTCATTTACTTGAATATGCTAATCCGGCCCTAAGCCTCAAGCTTACTGAACCTGATCTGGAGCTTCCACCTACCCTTCACAAGGGAGATGTGATTTCATCGAATGCTAGCGGGAAGCAACACTATGAAGGAAAAATTTTCCCGTTTATTCAGTCATCCTCGATCAAAATCATTGGCCGGGAATCCATAACAACACCCGCAGGCACCTTCAAAGATTGCATCAAAATTGAAAAATCATCGAATCAACTGTACCTGGGTAATGTTCAAACCATCCACGCCACCAAGTGGTATTACCCTGGACTCGACTGCATCAAAACGATCTCAAGGGTCAATGGACAAGTCAGCACCACGGAGCTAGTGAAAATAATCACCCCCGAAAAATAAAAATCACCCCCTCCCTCGTGATAAATCACTATTGAAAACGCTGGCTTTCACGCTAAAAGGCATCCGCCATGAACAAGATCCCAGTCGAAACCTTTGATACCCCGGAGCTGGCAGTCGCCAAACTCGCTGCCGAAACCGCCGAACTGATCCGCAGCAACGATGCCGCAGGCAAGCCCACCGTTCTCGGACTCGCGACCGGAGCAACTCCGATCCGCTATTATCAGGAACTCATCCGCCTGCACAAAGAAGAGGGACTGTCGTTCCAGAACGTCATCACCTTCAACCTCGACGAATACGCCGGCCTGCCGCGCGAACACAAAGAAAGTTACTGGTTCTTCATGCACCACAACCTCTTTGATCACATCGACATCAAACCTGAAAACATCAATCTTCCCTCAGGCACCGTCTCCGACGCTGAGATCCCGGCACACTGCGAGGAATACGAACAGGCGATCATCGACGCCGGAGGCATCGACCAGCAAATCCTCGGCATCGGACGCACCGGTCACATCGGATTCAACGAACCGGGATCACCCAAAGACTCCCTGACACGTGCTATCACCCTCGATGAAATCACCCGCGAAGATGCCGCCCCTGCATTTGATGGCATCGACAACGTGCCCACCGCGGCCATCACCATGGGATGCGGAACCATCCTCGCAGCCAAACGCATCGTGCTCATGGCTTGGGGAGAAGGTAAGGCATCCATCGTGCAAAAAGCCGTGCAAGGACCGGTCAACGACATCGTCTCAGCATCCTACCTTCAGGAGCACGACAATGCGGTCTTCTACATCGACCAACCGGCATCCACCGAGCTCTAAACCATTCTTCCCCGGTAGGGAGGATTGGCCTCAATCCTCCGCTTATGGCCTCAACTTCCACCGGCAGCTAACGAGACCAAGCCTTCCCCCTGGTCCGAGATTCACCACCAGCGCGCAGCCCTAACAGGCTGCGTGTTTTTTTTCATCAATACTGAACGAATCCACTGTCATCAACACCAGCATCTTCTAACACCACCTTATCATCGGGCAACGACAGCCCGGCAATCTTCAGTCCGGTGTCGGATGTCCGAGCTACAAACCCGGGCAACACCCGCCCCCATGTCCCGGCGCGATGTCCGTCCTGATGATCGTTGATCCGCGTCTGAGCTTTGGGGTCCGGCAAGGCCATCGAGATCACACAACGCCCGCGAACCAGACAAGGGAACGCAAAGCGCCCACTCTGATCGCCGGCCCGCTCGCAGGCGCCCTCGGAAAAATCATAACAATTTCCCGGCAACTGCCGGTCCTGCCAAATCCTGGCCAAGCGCTCCCCCCCGAAAAAAGCACTCACCCCGTGCTCTCCGGCCAACGCCTCAATTTCCTCCCCACTCTGTGAGCCCGAGACAATCACCAGCTTGAGCCCTTGAACCAGCGGATACATCACCGCAACCAAATCCCGCACGCCACTGAACCCATCCCAATCCACCATCACAACCTCCCCGCGGGTAACCGCATTCACATCCGCCATTTGCAAGGCATTGGCCACCTGTTCCATCGTTGCCTCTCCTTGCACAGCGCAAGCCTGCTCCAGATATTGAGGGTCGGCAGCAAACAACACCTGGTAGGGCAAAGACGTCCATTGCTTCTGATCCTGCAGCAACGGGCGCGTCAACATAGCCTCGCTCCGAAGCTCCCCCATCTGCACACGCAAAGCCTCGGCCGTAGCCGCTTTGGCATCCATGGGTTCACCGATGTTCACCCTGACGCCATACTGAAGACTGTATGGTTTTTTGTAGATGAAACGGTTCCGTTCAAAGGAAAAAATAGACCCCCACAAGCCATCCATCGCCACCGGGATCACCGGACATTTTGCCCGCCGGGCAATCATCTCAAACCCGCGCATAAAGGCATTCATCGAGCCCGTCCGCGTGAGTTGTCCTTCCGGAAAAATACATACGACCTCGCCATCCCGGAGGGACTCCGAAGCCAGACGGAGTCCCTCCTTTGCCCGGGTTTTCGAAATCGGAATCGCATCGAACAATCGGACAAAGCGGCCCACGGTTGGGTGCTCAAAATACTCATCGAAAAGCACAAACCGAATCGGCCTTGGGCAGGCAACCGATAGGATAAAGGCATCAATATAACTAACATGATTCGGAGCCAACATCACGCCCCCCTGACGAGGAATCCGCTCGGCATTCATCGTCTTCACCCGGTAAACCGAGCGGAAAAGTGCCAACAAAACAAAGCGAACCAACTGCTGTGGCAAGATGCGGGCAGAATAACAACTCACCACCACCGAGACCAAAGCCAGAGCCCCAAACTGAAGCCCATAGGAAACACCGAAATGCACCATCGCAAACTGAGCCACCACCGCAACAAAACCGGCCAAACAATCCAACAAATTCAAGCCTGCCAATACCCGCCCCCGCTTCTCCGGAGGACAAACGTCCTGAAGGTAGGCATTCAATGGCACCAACAACATCGCACCACCACCACCGGCAATCGCCATCCAAATCATCAACCAGCCCCGCTCAATCGGCCCCAGAGCCAAGGCCAGAGAACCCAGCACCATCACCGCCCCTCCGACCGGAACCAAACCCAATTCGATCTTCCTTTTACAAATGAGTGAAGCAAGCACCCCTCCCAAAGCAATCCCCCCGCTCGCAGCCAACATCAGCCAGGAGTTTTCACTACCAAATCCAACACCACCACCGCCGGATAAATCCGATCCAATCTGGATCGCCGCCAAATTGATAAACCCGGCAAAACCCCAGAAAAAGGCAATACCCACACTACTCAGCCGAATCCGACGATCATGCCAGAGGTCTTTCAATTGACCAAAATGCTCAAACAAAATCCCAGCAGAAAAGGGACGTTTCCCCATCGGCTTGACCCTCTCCACACCAAAACTCAATGCCAAACTCGCCAAGGCCGCCGTCCCCACAATCATCAGCGGACCATGCGCCGCTTCCCAAATCCCATGCCCGTCTATACGTCTGGCATCATACCACCACCCGGAAATAATCTGCCCAAAACACACCGACAAAATCACCGACATCTCCAGAACCCCACTGGCAAAACCCAAGCGACTGTGTCCCACAAGCTCCTTGACGATCCCCTTCTTCGCCGGGCTCAGCAAGACCGACTCCACCGACAACAAGAAAAAACCCAACACCGCCAAGGGCAAACTCTGCATACCCACCGCGCACACAATCAAGGCAAACACAGCCAATTGCATACACAAGGTCCCACGTATCACATGCGTCTTGCTAAAACGATCCGACAACCATCCCGCAACCGGAGCAAACAGAATAAAGGGTAACACAATCAAGGCTCCCAGCACATGTGCCATGTTCTGCCCCAAAAACCCAACTTCCTGCCCCGAATCCTTCGCTGCAAACACCAACGCCCCGGCCAGGGGAATCAATAAAAATTGCGCCGCCTTGTCATTGAACGCATTCTGAGTCTGCAAGGTCAACAAACTCCAAAACGATGCCCAGTTTCGCCGTGTGGGCATTTGATCTCCTGCTGACTCACTCATCTTCGTCATGCTGCGCATAAGATCAAAAAATAGCGAGCCAATCAAATCGACTTTTTCTCCCGAATCATCGATCCTATCAATCATTCATCACAAGGCAGGAGCCAGTATAAGCGCCCTGGCCAGTGATGCACCCCACCCTCACACTCTTTTTTGCCATCATCCATGCCATCATGATCCTCCGTATTAAAGCCACCCCTAACGCCAAACAGAACGAAATCACAGGCTGGGAAGACGCCCCCATGATCGGTCCGGTGTTGCGCATCCGTATCCAGTCCCCTCCCATCGATGGCAAAGCCAATAAAGCGCTTACCTCCTTCCTGGCCGATTCGCTGAACATCCCGAAATCGAAAGTCAAACTCATCAAAGGCCACAACTCCCGCATCAAAACCTTCGAAATTCCAGACAACATCAAACTTCCGGGACAAAAATAAAACGAAGCCCCCTGAAAACAAACGCCCCCCATCAAGGGTTCTCAAACACAGGCCTACTTCGCAGACATAAAAAAGCCCCAAGCCTAGATGGATTGGGGGGATGGTGCAGGAAGAGGGATTTGAACCCCCGACCGCCTCGGTGTAAACGAGATGCTCTACCGCTGAGCTATTCCTGCGTATCTCCTGGCTTTTTGCGCTGCTCCGATAATCGGAAACGGTGCGACGCGGGGAAAAAAGCCGAAATCCCGCCGCGATGCAATGCTTTTTTATCACGATTTTCGAATCAGGCGATAAATCCCTGCAACCAAGAGTACAACCACCACGGCAAGAGCCGCAAACACCCACCACGGCAGTGGCACCGGAGCCCGCATCTGCATGTGTATCGGATGTTGCTTGGTTTCTCTCAGCTTGAACCCCCATTTGAGGGTCCTCCCCTCGTTTAATGACTGATGGGCATTAGTGGTTTCCGCGGCCTTGGGCAAGTGCACGGTATAGCGAAATTCAGACTCGCCGAGGACCGACGGTCCCATTTTTCCAAGGTATTGGTCAAAAAGCGGCTGCAGATCAACATTCCGGTCCACTCCGGCAGTCAATCCGTCCAGCGACACCTGCATTTCTCCAAGCAAGGCCTGCAAGATCTTACCCGCCTTGGTGGGTTCCTCACCATCTTCACCCGTTTCTTCCTCATCCAACAGATCATTGAGTTCCATCACATTCTCGGCATCAATTTCGATGTTGATGATTTTCTGACCCTTCTGACTCTGCACCTGGTTGGTCACCAAAGACAGGTTCGCTTTTTCTCGGACGGCCTTGTCTACGATCTCTACGAGCTTGTCCGCTTCCAAATCAGAAAGCATCATGCCCGGCACCGTGTACTGAACACGCATCTTCGCAGACCCGTCCGCATGAATAAACACCTCTTCCTCCCCATCAATGCAGCTCGCAAGCATCAACACAGCCAAAGCCAAAACAAGATTCATCAAAAATTTCATCTGAGCCGGACTCTGCACAATCCCCGAACAACTTCAATCTGGAAAATCAAGGAGGAGGGAGCTCCGCCACCGTGATCGAAGCGCATTACCCTTGCACCACGGCAGCGATTGTGGCAACTCATCCTGCATGCAAGAATGGCATAACGAACTGTCCAAACAGTTTTTCAATCTCAATCACGCAGATCTCGGCCTGATCAAGGGGCTGCTGGTCGACGCCATTTTGTTTTCCCTCGTTCTGGCTCTGGCGGCTCTGGCGTATTATCTCGTCCGCAATATTCTGGTCCGGGTCGTTAACAAGGTGGTGCACAAAACCAAGAATACCTGGGATGACGAACTGCTGCAGAGTAAACTCCTCACTTGGGTCGCCTTACTCGTCCCCACCGTGATCATTTGGAACGCCGCTCCGCTGGCGATTACCACCGAACATGCGGGCTACCCGTTTTTTGCAGACTTGGTCCAGGTCGCAGCCCGAGTCACCGTCATCATCCTGTCCTTCCTTGCAGCCAACTCCCTGCTCAATATCGTCGAACGCATCTACGAGCGGTATGAAGTTTCCCGGGAACTCCCGATCAAGAGCCTGATCCAGGTGATCCGAATCATTCTGGTCCTCGCCTCTCTGATCTTCATCATCTCCACCCTACTCAATAAATCCCCTGTCCTGATCTTCTCCGGTCTGGGGGCCATGACGGCCATCATGATGCTGATCTTCAAGGACTCCATCCTCGGGCTTGTCGCCGGAGTCCAACTTTCTGCCAACCGCATGGTTGCCCGCGGCGATTGGATCGAAATGCCCAAATTCGGAGCCGATGGAGACGTCCTCGAAGTCGCACTCACCACCGTCAAGGTGCGCAACTGGGATATGACCATCACCACCATCCCGACCTACGCACTCATCTCCGACAGCTTTAAAAACTGGCGTGGTATGAGTAACTCCGGGGTGCGCCGGATCAAGCGGGCCATCAACATCGACATGTCCACCGTAGGTTTCCTCAACGACAGCATGCTCAGCAAAATGCAGCAAATCAATCTGCTCAAACCTTACCTCGCAAAAAAACAAAAAGAGATCGATGAATGGAACACATCCCAGCCAGAGGAAGGAAAAAATAACCCAGTAAATGCACGCGCGCTCACCAACCTCGGCACCTTCCGAGCCTACTGCGAGCAATACCTGAAAAATCATCCGAAAATCGATGACCAACACACCCTACTCGTGAGACAACTCCAACCGACCGATCACGGCATCCCCATCGAGCTCTATATCTTTACCAACGACAACCGCTGGGTTCATTACGAAGGCATCCAATCCGACATCTTCGACCATCTGCTCTCGGTGCTTCCCGAGTTTGGTTTACGGGCATTTCAAAGCCCGAGCGATCATTGCTTCAAGACGGCTCTCCAGGGCCGCTAATCCACCTCACTCCTTTTAACTGATAACCGATAACTCATAACTGTGAAACTCCACGACACCCTGACCCGCAAGCAACGCGAACTCTCCCCGATCGACGGCAAAACCTTCCGCTTCTACTGCTGTGGCCCCACCGTCTATGGTCCGGCCCATATTGGAAACTTCCGGACTTTCGTCATGCACGATGTCTTCCGCCGGGTGCTCGAAACCGAAGGCACCCCCACCCTGCATGTGCGCAACATCACCGACGTCGATGACAAAACCATCCGCGACGCCCAGGCATCCGGAAAATCCCTCAAGGAGTTCACTTCATACTGGACCGAGAAGTTCCACGCCGACTGCGAGGCTCTCGGCTGCCTGCCGCCGCACATCGAACCCAGCGCCATCGAACACATCCCTCAACAGATCGCGATGATCGAACAACTCATCGAAAAAGGACACGCCTACCCATCCGGTGACGGTTCGGTCTACTTCAGCGTCTCCTCTTTCCCAGAATACGGTCAACTGTCCCATCTCGACACCCGCGAGCTCGATCTCGGCAAAACCCAGAACCAACGCGCCGATGCCGACGAGTATGAAAAAGACTCCGTCGCCGACTTCGTTCTATGGAAATCACGCAAGCCCGAAGATGGTGATAACTACTGGTCATCCCCCTGGGGCGATGGCCGTCCCGGCTGGCACCTTGAGTGCTCCGCCATGATCAAAGAATACCTCGGTGAAAACTTCGACCTCCATTCCGGCGGCGTGGATCTCGTCTTTCCCCACCACGAAAATGAAATCGCCCAAAGCCGGTGCTCCTGCGGCGGGGACTTCGCGGCCCATTGGTTCCACATCACCCACCTGATGGTCGACGGAGGGAAGATGTCGAAATCACTCGGCAACCTCTACACCATCGATGATCTCGCCGAAAAAGGACACTCCGCCATGGAGGTTCGCTACGTGCTCATCTCCGGCCACTACCGGAAACAGCTGAACTTCACGCTCGACTCCCTACACGCCGCTCAGGAGGCACTGCAAAAACTCGCCAAAGGCCGTGCGGCCCTCGCATCGGCTGGAGGTGACTCATCCAACATTCAGGCCGACATTCGGAGCTCAGCATTCGCCCCCGCACTCGAGGCGCTGAACAAGGACCTCAATACTCCGGCAGCCTTGGGGCATCTTTTCTCAGGACTGAAAGCTGCCCAAAAACTCTCCGGTGAAGAAGCCGCTGCCAACCTCGCAGCATTCGACAGCCTGCTCAGCGCCCTTGGTCTTGAGCTCCCAGCCATCGAGGAGGCCGCCAATACCGACATCCCAGCCGATATTCAAGACCTCGCCGAACGCCGCAGGCAAGCCAAACAAAACAAAGACTGGGCAGCCTCCGACCAACTCCGCGACGAACTGGCAGCCCTTGGCTGGACGATCAAAGACAACCCGGACGGGTATGAACTCACTCAATAATCAACGATCTCAGCTATTGACTCGAAATTTTGTGCTGTAAAAGGTACTCTCCCCCACCTTCAGCTCGCACCCTAATCAAGACAGGGTGAGTCATACCAGCAGCAGACTTATCGACAGCCCAAGTGATTACCCCTTCACGGGTAAGCACCATCCCATCCGGCCCTTCGACCAACTCATATTGTAATGGAGCCTGAGACGAGGATGCCATTTTGAGTGTGACCGTGACTTGATCACCCACCGAGACGAGCGAAGGGAGATAAGTCAACGGGTATAAATAATCGACGCCCTTGGATTTCAAATATTGCCAACAATCAAATTTTCGAACAATCAACGTCCGATTATCCAAAGGAACGGTGCATAACAAACCGAGATGAGCATTGTAAAAAAAACGTTTATTCCATGTCAGAGGATCTTCAGGGGTTTGGCTGAATTTAAACTTTAGCTGACTCTGGTCAAACTCCGGCAAATCAACGGCATTTTCAAGAATACTTTTATGCCGCAGAGCATCATATAGCCCCAATGACAAGTCTTGATGAGCCTCCCGCCCATTGTCAGGCATAGGAACCTGGCAGACAAGCCCCGTCATTGTAGTAGGGATAAATGCAGGATGCTTCATTGTTCCTCTCTGAGAACTTTGTTGATACCCAGCTAACACAGCTCCCTTAAAGGAAGTGTAACAGTATTGCCCTAATGGATCAGGGCTTAACCAACCACTGCCCCCATACTCCCCTTTGGCCATTCCCCCTTGTCCAGAGTAATAGACCATGGTCTTACCAGAAGAGCTATAAGCGTTGGTATAGGCTCCATATGCATGTCCTGTCAGAGATGATGAAAAATGTAAATTTTTGGTTAATCCCGCACTAGGGGGATCGATAGCGATCAGCTTACCAGTTTTAAAATCCCGGAATTCAAAACGGTACATTCCAGCGGATTCAATCGCATCATAATAAACACCTACAATCTGCGATGCTCCAGCTCCCACACTCAGCCCCAAAATGTGCCCTGATACCCATGGGGCAGATTGTCCGGATTTTGCCAACGGCTCATAATCCCAATGCTGTACCCGATTCCCCTTCGCAATTAATAGCTGTCTGGCTCCAGCTCCAAAAGTAACGTTTTCTGCCCCATATGGAATCTCACCGTGGACTTGGCCGGCAGCGCAATCAACAACCACCAATTTCCTTTGGCTCCTGATATCTGCCACCAGATAACGCCCTCCCGCGCCCCACGCCACATCATAAATTTCACCATCAAACAATATTTCCCTTTTGTCTTGAGCAAACAATTCCGGATTACCGGCATAAGGATCAAACCCCGAACTATACGGGCTGCCCTGAGACATCAAACTTGATGTTGATCCGACAAGAGGAACATTCACGGTCTGTTGTGACGTATATGCCTCATCCTTCACTACAACCTTAAGTCCTAACGCCTCACGGGCTAACCTGACTGGTCGCAAAGCAATCGCATGCCAATTTTTCATGGCTATAGGAGTCTTCCGCTGATCATTCAACTTTTGAATCGACTCAAGACCGACAATCACACCTCGGTATTCCTGTCCTTGATGCCCCAAAACCAATTGTCTGGAAGGTAAAATCATGCTGATATCTGACAGCATCATTTGGTGCACCCCCACCGTCACTTTTTGGTCACAAATGGCTGTCGTCGAGGTATGGGTATATCTTCCCGATGACTGGATAAAACTCGCTCGAATAGAATAGGAATCCACCTGAGAATGCCCCGTCACAGGAACGCCTCTGACCTTGAACTTAGAATCTCCCAAGTGGATCACCTTAATTTCACGATCATCCATCTGCCGACTTAGGAAATACGCCTTCACCGAGGTTTTTCTGCTACTAGGCACCAGGTAATCCAATTCAAAGCCAACCTCGAGAGGCTTCCCCCGATCCCCATAACTAATAGGCTCGATCTTATCGACTTCCACCCGTGCCGACTTAATCAGCAAATTCAAATGATCTGTCCCAATTGCGAAATTTAAATTTGATCCCACAATGGTAGACACGGCAACGCCTACAACCTCACCCTTTTTGTTAACAACGGGTCCGCCTGAATTACCAGGATTCAACTTGGCATCTATTTGTATGCGCCCAACCGTTTTTCCATCAGACCGAACCGATGTTATCTTACCCGTACTGATTGTCGCCGCTGGGTTATCTCTACCAAAAGCTAGAGCATCTCCCAAAGGAAAGCCTGAAACCATGATAGCTTCGGTTTCTTTTAACTTCGACGGAGATCCAAATTTAAGGGCCGGAGCCTCCCTCGCATCAGTTTTCAGAATAGCCAAATCAAGTTCGGGTGATTTTCTCACCACCAGTGCCAAAACCTCTTTCTCCAAGGCCACACCTGAATTGAGAACCAATGTCACATTCTCTCCTTCAGCAACCCCGTCCACCACATGAGCGCATGTAGCAAAATACCCTTGTGTCGAAATACAAAAGGCTGACCCTTGCATTCCAGTCTGTTTCACTTTGACGAAAGCTGTTGCCTTTTTAACGGAATTAACGGTGTGACTCGATTGGGCCGAAATCGGGCCAACGATCAAACAGCTAGCAAGGCAAAACAAAACACAACGAGCACCCCCTCTCAAAAAACGAATTGAAACAATCATCATAGCAACTTGAACTCACTTATGTGAGTCCACCCTATTCCAGGAGAATTGCATGTAAATCTTAATTGTTATCTTTACTTCTGGTTTAATCTCATTTTGCTTAATTCATCATGAATTTGAGATTTTGCTTGGCCGTTGGAGTTGTTTGTCTAGCTAGCTTATCCTGCAAAGAAAAACACTCTCCATCAAACAATTCCCAAGAAAAGTCTTCGGCTCTATCTTCGGCACCAAATACTCAGCCAGAGTCCACATCGCCCCCCTCCTCCACAACGAACGCCAACAACAATAAAGCGCCAAACTCACCACCACCCCCCTCTCGATATCTGGCTCCGGTGGCAATCGGCAATAACTCAAGCTCCGTCGTCCCCGGTCTCATTTATCTCCACAACAACTCCCCTCATATAGCATTCAAAGCAAGACCACTGAGCAATCAATATGTTTACGCTTATCTCTCCTATGCTGATAAAAGTCGCTGGAAGTCCTGTAAAATATTCATCAAAAACAAAAAGCGAGATCTATATATTGCAAAATTACCCCATGACTATTCTGGCCCTATGCGGTCCTTTCTAAAGGATCCGGTTAAGGGACAGCCGCAAAAAATCGTCTCTATTTTCACAGCTCAATGGGAAGCGTCTATCAACAAGGAGCCCGTTGACAAACAACGGCAAAAAGAGATTCTTTTATCAGAAGAACTCAACGAGCAATATCAATCCATTCAAGACGAATTAAAACTCATTCAAAAAAGAATGTACGAGCTTTCAAAGGATCGATCACGACAAAGAACAAGCAATGGAAAGCATGAGCAATTTCGCGAATTATCAAAAAATAGATCGGATCTCGCAAAACGTCTACTGGAGGTAAGAGCCAAAGCTAGAGAGCAGGGTGTTTACTTAAGCAGATCTCGATCAAATACAAGATCATCATTCCCGACGCCTCCCCATCGAAAGGCTATTATAGCCCCCATGAAAGTAAGCGCAGAACCACATACTGCGTCTGCAGATTACACCGTCAGCAGTAATGGACCAACTCCCCCCTATGCCATTATTCCAGGTAGTGCATTCGCACGAATCTCAGATAAAACACTACAAATAACACCCTATGGAGAAATCACCCGAATGCATGAAATCAAGCTCGGGAACCCAACAGCCTATTTCAAGATAGAATACAGTAATCGAACAAGCCTCAATATTCATATACCAGTCCCTCAAGAATTAACTCTCAAACCTCAAATCAAAATTGGATTTGGACCAAAAGGAAAACTGAATAAAGACATTGATCAGGCCATCGCATCTTCTTCTTTTCACCATAGCTCATCATCGAACGCTTACCGGTGTTCAGCCAAAATGTCGGAACTCTCAAATACAGGAGAAACCGAATTTGAGGCCATCATTGCCTATCGTGAAAGCTCAGAGGCAAACTGGATCATTTTCAATGAATTCGACTTCAGGCTGTCTATCAACGAAAAGAAAATGATCATTCCCGAATGGGGATCCACTAACAGCATCACTCTTGCAGCCAACCAAAACAATAATCTGTTCAAGGAGTCAATTGCTTGCCCCCCCGTCCATCACAAGCAAATCCCGGAGCAAATCAAAAAGACAAGCTTAGCAAAATGTGGTCAAATCCTAGTCGTTCAATACGGAAAAAAACTAAGATTACTCAACACCAAAACCTTTGAATGGGGTAAAACAATCGAATGGTCCAATGATCATGTCGCATTTACCGCCGATGCTCAACACCTATATACTGTGACCGACCAACTAGTCTCATCCTATCAGTTACCATCACTAAAACTGATTCAAGAAGTGCCCTTACCCTCAGGCGGGCCTGTTCTCGCACTCTCAGCAGGCTCACATGCAACAAACTCACCTCTGGTGATTGTCACCTCTGGGAGAATCACCCTGCTCGATGCCGAAAAACTAACCCCACTAAAGCAACCTATCAACGATGAACAAAATGCATCAAAGGCTGGCCTTTCAAGTATCTCATGGCCAACCAGTAGCAAAGGCACCCCCCCCTATGATATCGCCAACGTGATTTCATCACCCGATGGCGAGGGGCATACCATCTGCACCGTTCAATCTTCAGCTAAACATTCTAGTCCGAAGAGCTGTTTACTCATTGATCTCGGTGAACGTTGGTTGATCAAACACCATACAACTGGAACAGTCGGGGGGAATCGCAAAATCTATTATCATACCGAGATCAGCCAATTTGATAACAAAGAAAAAAAACGACTCAAGCTTGAGAAGCGGCCGGATCTTCTCATTCCGACATCAGCCCCCGGAATGCTAGCCATCAACCTCCCAAGTCAACGCACAGTCCCTGCATCAAGCATTCACTTTCGTTATTTGGCAAATCCAGACCAATCAGAAGCAACCGTCTATACAGGAGCATCGAGTGCTGCGCCCCTGATGATTAAAGCAAAATCCGAGAGAACGACTCATCTCCAGCCTCCTCGCTTAATCTTCCTCCCGGAGGAATCAAACCTTCTATCCATCGGGGATAAGTCCATCACGTTGGAAAATGTGCCACAGGTGAATTTATCAGCCAAACTTTCTCTGCCGACATTACTCAATACCCCGCACTCTCCAAGACGAGGAAAATCTTGGTCATTTACTCCTATTATTCACGGAATAGAAGCAAAAGACATCCAGTGGGTGAAAGGCCCTGAACTGGCAGAATATGATTCAGTCAATGGCATCTCTTGGAACGTCCCAGCCGAATTCATCGAAGACAAAGCCAATTTTAAGCTATCAGTCAAAGGGCAAGAACTTAACATTGAAGTCCGCGTACTAGGCAACCCAGTCTCCATATTAACTCAAAG
Source organism: Oceaniferula marina (assembly GCF_013391475.1). Taxonomy (NCBI): domain Bacteria; kingdom Pseudomonadati; phylum Verrucomicrobiota; class Verrucomicrobiia; order Verrucomicrobiales; family Verrucomicrobiaceae; genus Oceaniferula; species Oceaniferula marina. The sequence goes on from NZ_JACBAZ010000008.1 coordinate 243,076, forward strand.
CTCCGATCATAAAAAAGCCCATGGAATCCCCATCTCCGGCACCCTCAACTTTCCCGACGGCATTGACCGCATTCTTACATCACCTCATCAAAACAAAGCAGTGATCGTCAGCAATAAACACCGCCGGATATCTCTGTTTGACTTCAGCACACGCTCTATCACCGCGTCCTACTCATCATCCACGGGACCACTGGAGCCAGCCTTCACTCCAAACGCTCTGTTACTGTGGCACACCAATGGTAACATTCTTGAAAAACGCAATCTGAAGGACCTTTCACCTATCCAGATCGCTTCAAGCTCTACCACCCTCCCCCTACGGGGACTTGCGGGAGGCTCTGCACCCGTGGCATTTCTTGAAACCACATCCAATCAACTCGTTTTGTTTGAGATTGAAACGGACTCACTGAAACTAAGTTCCCCAATATCATTAGGTCAATTTTCCACCAGCACACTGAACTATCGTTCCCGAAACAATGTAAACCAGCTAGCGAGCACAATGGATAACTCACGTATCCTCATAGGTAACACCTTAGTTCAAAAAAATGGACCGATGAATTATACCAAATACGCTTTCTCTCAATATACAAATAGCGAGTCCACCGCCTATTTCAACCTAAGCGGAGACTCCATATTCAGCACAGGCAAATCCGTTAATGTCACCACCAAACGATCCTGGTCGGTCAATTCCAACAATAATTCCACCCTGATTCCCGAAATTTCAGGCGAATATATCATGAGCTTCGAATCAAGCCGCAATGAACCTGCAGTATTAACCATCATCGCCAACAAATCACGCCAGCAGATGGGACAACTTACAGGCTTCCCTGAGTTCAAGATTCGCGACAGCCAATTATTTAGCCAACCTCATGGCACATCACGCATTTCTTATCACGCTCCAACAGATACGCTCTTAACTCTGAGTGAAGATAACAACCAAATCCATATCAGAAACCTGCCCTCTGAGCTGCTGCATTCAAACTAGATATGTCATCAGCGATAAGTCGCCTGTTTCAAATCTGTATAGTCCACAACGGCCATAGCCTCCAAACCAGGGCCATCGAAATGATGCCAAGGTCACCAGCCTAGCCACGGCATCAGGGGTTTCATATACGAAATGCTAAACTCATTTGAAGATGCAGCCAGTTAAGATTTTATCGTAAAAAATTTCCGTGCCTTCCGAGTCTTCCGTGGTTAAAAAAGGTCATGATTCGTCCGCGCCGCAACCGCAAGTCCCCTGCCGTCCGTGATCTCGTTCGTGAGACCACGCTGTCGCCAGCCGATTTTATCTACCCCCTCTTTGTGCATGACAAAGATACGGATGAAGCCATCGACTCCATGCCGGGATGCACCCGCTGGTCGCTCGAGGGGCTCGTCAAGGAAGCTGGAGAAGCCCACGCACTCGGCATCCCCGCCGTCGTGATTTTCCCGGCCATCGCCGAAAATCTCAAAACCAGTGAGGCCCAGGAGAGTTACAATGACAAGGGCCTAGTGCCACGTGCCATTCAAGCTCTCAAATCAGCCCACCCCTCACTCTGCGTCATCACCGACGTCGCCCTCGACCCCTACAATGCGGACGGCCACGACGGACTGGTCCGACCGGACTCAGACGGCAATCTCGAGATTGTCAACGATGACACCGTCGCCGTGCTCTGCCAGCAAGCACTTTGCCACGCCCGGGCCGGAGCCGATATTGTCTCGCCCTCCGACATGATGGATGGTCGGGTTCTGGCGATCAGAGAGTCCCTCGACGCCGAGGGCCATACCGATGTATCCATTCTCGCCTACACCGCCAAATACGCCTCAGCCTACTATGGTCCGTTCCGTGGAGCGCTTGAATCCGAGCCGAAGGCCGGAGACAAAAAAACCTACCAAATGGATCCAGCCAACGTCAGGGAAGCCATCCGGGAAACCATGATGGACGAAGACGAGGGAGCTGACATGATCATGGTCAAACCTGCAGGCCCTTACCTCGATATCATCGCCAAGGTCAAAGAGTCGACCACTCTGCCGGTTGCCGCCTATCAGGTCAGCGGTGAATACCTCATGATCAAAGCCGCCAGCCAAGACGGTTGGCTCGACGAAAAGGCCATCGTCCTCGAATCTCTAACTGGCATCAAACGCGCCGGAGCCAGTATCATTCTCACCTACTTCGCCAAAGACGCCGCCCGCTGGCTCTGAGACAGACGGTGTGTGATGGCATGAGCTGAGCTCGGCACCGCTTTTGTGCGGGTTGGCTTGACGCCACCCGTTTGCAGGCCCAAGTTTACTATCATGACCAAAAGCAATTTTATCATCGCCGCCGTCTTCGCCACAGTGGTTGCCGTCTTGCTTTGGTGGTTTAGCGACACCCAGGTAATCAAACGCAAGACCCATGCCTTGGCCGAAACCGCCAGCGTGGCACGGGCCGATGGCAAAGGTGCCCGAGCCCTGAAAACCAAGGATCTCGCCGGCCTGCTGTCGAATGAAGTGATCGGCAGTGTCGAGGTCTCACGGCTCTCCGATAGCTTTAGCAAAGATGAAATGCTCAGCGCGCACCACATGCTGGTGCACAATTGCCGTTCGGCATCTGCCATTTTCTCCGACATGGAGATAGAAATCGATGACGAAACAGGCACCTCTGCCACAGTCACCGCCAGCCTCGATCTGCTCGTCACCGATACCAGAGGCGAGGAATACAAGGAATCCTGCCTGGCCTCCCTGACTTGGAAGAAAAACGATCAAGACCAATGGAGCTTGCATCGTATCCAAATCCATCAGCAGTGACGCCCCGGATAGGTTTCAAGTCTGGCTGCGGCAAGCCCGCCAGACTCGTTGCAACCGCCGTCCATAGCGGGCAAATAGAAGCGAGAGGCACACCGAAAAAACGGCCACGGAACCAATATCCCGTGACCGTTGCGCTTCGTTGACTCTAAAAGAACACCATTGAGCTTACGCATCTTTCTGAGCGTGTTCTCAACGACGGGGCTGAGTTCGTCTTCTTTCAAGAGCTCAATTTTTACCAGCGGTCACGGCGGCTGTCCTGACGATTGTCTCGGTGGTCCTGGCGATCATCCTGGCGCTCGCCCCGATTGTCCTGTCGATCACCTCGGTGCTCCTGTCGCTTATCTTGACGGTGATCCCGGTTCTGCTGTCCGATGGTGTCTCCGTAGAGGGAGCAGCTGGAAAGGACGAGGAGGCTGACGACGATGTTTTTTGTTGTAGTTTTCATCATTCTTATTTTCTAATGGTTTATTGTTGAATGGTTTGTAGTAATTTCAGTTTTGCTAGAGCTTGGGTAGGAGACGGACTAATTACGATTACCCTGGCGGTCATCTTGGTTTTGTTCGCGACTATCCTGCCGGCCATCACGATTTTCTTGGCGGTCTCCCTGACGGTTATCCCGATTATCTTTGGTTACGGTGTCAGCATAAAGTGAGCTACCAGAAAGAATGAGGAGACTGACGACGATGTTTTTAACGGTATTGTTCATAATAGTAATGGGTTGTAGTAGTTTAGTTGTAGAAGCCCGGGGAATGATTGCTTCCCTCAGGACGATTTAAAATTACCACCACTCCACCGATCCCACATGTATCCGAAGGGTGTAAATAAGGGTGTAATTGGCACCTTTTTGACTATTTTTACCCAATTCTCCTTCTCGCTATCCTTCGCGAGCTGATACTGCCGCTTCAAAAAAGCGGCCACGGGACCTCTCCCGCAGCCGCTTTCCCTTACTATGAAAAAAACGATTCCTTTAGCGTCTGCGCCCCCTGCCTCCGGATGATCTGGATCGAGTCGACTTTGAATAACTTGTTCTTCCCGAGCTCTGTTTGTAAGAGCGGCTTGAGCTCTTTCGCGTGCTCGAAGAATACTGACGCTGTTGACGGTTCACCTGAGTCGATTTGGAGTAGCGGTTCACACTCCCCTGATAGGATGGCTGTGCCGTCGTTGTCTTCCGACGGGTTACCGTCTGTCTCGATGAAACACTGGGAGGTGTTTGCTGAATCCTTGTCGACTTCGGCTGGACCGTCGTCGATGTCCGGCGACTCACTGACTGCGTAGTGCGCTGGGCGTGATGTTGCCCTGTGCGATGAACAGTCTGGCTCGGAGGATGAATTCCGGGAGCTCCATGCCAACCACCATCGCTACGTTTTTGCCAGCCGCCATCATCACGACGGTAGAGGTTGCCATCTTTTCCAACAAAGACATCACCGTCTTTATTTTTCCCGAGGAATTTATCAGAGCCATACTTCCGATTGACACGAATAGCCTCTCCACCTTTCGATGTCTGTATAGCACGAGCTGTCGCGTTAGCATTAGAACGATGGCCAGTGCGAGCCCACTCTCCGTCGCGAACTACGGCGGAGCGGCCCCAGGACCCGTAAGGCGTAGCTGCGCCAACACGTCCAGCTGCTGTATTGGTCCATGGATTATAAGCTGATTTTCCAGCGGCTACACCCCTTGGTCCGTAGGCATAAGCGCCACGGGCATAGCCCCCCGTGTGTGGATTGTAAGCAGCGACGGCTCCTACGCCCCCGTGGGGACCATAACGATAGCCTCCACGAGCTACATATCCTGAACCATGATGGTAATGGGAGCCTCCACCATAACCATACCAACATGGCTTGGGGTGATGATGATGATAATGGTGATCATGACCATCTTCATGACCGAGCCAGTAACCCAGACCGAACACCACCAGGCCTCTGGCGACGTAAGCACCTGAATAACCGCCTGTGGCCCCGACAACGACGGTCTCGGGTGTCGATTCGTAAACTTTCACATGGGTGACATTGTATTTCGGGCTTTCCTCGGGGATAGAGTAGATCGCCGTCGGAACATTATCACATACCATCCATTCTCCGGTTGGCAATGCAGCCTGGAACCAGACCCCCTGATGGCAGGCGTAATATTGGCCGGAGACCTCGAATACATCGTAGCTCGTATTCACGGCGAACATCAGATTGTCCGAGCCTACTACCGGCTCAAACTGAGGCTCTCCGTCATAGACCACTTCCAGCGTCACCGAGTCACGACTCACTGTGGCTTTCTGTGGCGTGGAGGCTAACAAAACAGCTTCCTCAGCTTGGGATGTGCCGGGCACGGATACTAAAACACTTCCTTTGACATGATCCGAACGAATTTTTGCAAAGTCGTCAGGTAAATCAAGCGTAGCAGCCGTCCATGGCCCGGTCAGCGCCGTGGCACGGAACCAACGGCCAGCCGTCAAATAATAGTAACTTTTTTCAGACGGAAGAAAAAACAAATCATCCTCGGTATTACTAACATAAAGCAATCCGGTTCCCGGGATCGGTGACATGTGAGGCTGACCTTCGGTTTGTATCAACTCGGCCGGCTGATCGGAAACAAACACGTTCGGAGCCTCACTGGGACCCTTGGTCGTGTTGAGTCGGATTTTAACCTCCGACCAATTTTCATCGTTGGGAAGCTGACTGAAACTCTGCGGAAGTTCGCGCGCAGGCACCCACGCCCCTTTGAGTAGGTCCTGGGTTTTCAACCAATGGTCTCCAACGAGCAGAAAATAGCCACCGGATGAAGTATCGAACAGAACATCCCAGTTCGTATTCACCGCAAACATCAGAGAATTATCTCCGGATTTGACAGGCTCCATCACAGGTTCACCCATGAATGACACTATCACGGATGGAGTGTCACTATAGAAGATCGGTGGAGGATCCAGATTGACCTGGGTATTGACAATACTCCCTCCATTTTGCTGAGGCTCGGCCTGAGCCATGGATGGATAGGTAGTAGCCAGCACAGATGCGACAAATGCAGATGTGGGATAGATGATATGTTTCATAGATAGAGTAGGTTTGATTTGATGTTGAAAATACGCCGTTAAAGACAAGAACGAATTACGTTGGCTCCACCAGCACACACTCCACGGAAACCAGCGGTAGGTGCAGTTCATACAGGGAATGAAGAAGGCCGGTTAATGCGGCCTGATCAACAAAGCGGCCAACCAAAATGGAAATCGGCGGCAAATCACTTTGCTTTTCCTCGCTAAGGTTGAGTCCATCAAAATGCCGAGCCAAGCCGGCATCCAACTGACCTCTCACTGCAATGCGGTAAATTGCAGAAGAGGACATTTTGAGTGTTAGGGGGATTTGAAACATCGCTGTGGTTTGTAATAGTGATGAAGTCTGACGGAGAGGGCTTCCTAGTTCTGACGGTTCTCTTGACGAGCATCTTGGTGAGCGTCCCGCCCGTCCTGACGGTCTTCGCGGTGATCCTGGCGACCTTCCTGACGGCCATCTCGGTTTTGCTGCCCCACGGTGTCTGCATAAAGCGATCCACAGGAAAGAGTGAAGAAGGTTACGAGGCTGATATTTTTAAGTGTCTTGTTCATCGGTTTGATTGGTTCATTGGTTTGATTGATTGGAAGAGTTCTTACTTGTTATGTTTGTGGTTTTTGCCGTTTTTACCGTTCTTGTAATGGCCTTTCTTTTTGCCGTTATCGTGACCGTTCTTGTGGTGTTTCCCGTGATGGTCATCATATTTTTTGTAGTGATCTTTATCGAACTCCTCGTGATACTCTTTGCGAACCTCATCACGGACTTCTTTGTTTACTTCCTGTCGGATTTCCTTGCGAAGCGAGTCAGCATAAAGTGAGCTGCTGGAGAGAACGAGGAGGCCGAGGACGATGCTTATTGTAGTGGTTTTCATAGTTCTTATTTTCTAATGGTTGGTTGTTGAGTTGGTTCGTTGTAGTTGTCCGGGGAACGAATGCTTCCCTCAGGACGATTTAAAATTACCACCACTCCACCGATCCCACATGTATCCCAAGGGTGTAAAAAAGGGTGTAATTTGCACCTTTTTGACTATTTCTCGCAAATTCTCCTTCTCGCTAGCATGTGTGACCAGGACTGCCGATTAATAAAAAAGCGGCCATGGAATCGCTCCCATGACCGCTGGTATTACTACAACAAAAGTTGTAAGGCGCTGGATTTACTTCACAAGCTTAATTGTTTCAAGCGGAGCGATGCTTCCATCAAACACGACTTTGGAAGGAGTGTAGTGACGCATTGCTGCATTCCAGCTTCCGGTGCTGTTTTTAATCGGAATATTATTTACTTCACCTTCACATCCAAAGTGCACGGTGTAGGTGCCGTCGGCATTTTTCACAGCTGTCTCGGAGTTAATGTTAGCCACTTTATCAAACATGAATCCCTCTTTGTTATAGACCGTGATGGACCAGAACCCTCCTTCATTTTTAGGATCTTCAAAGGTTGTGGAGCGACCTTCAAAGCCATTAAAGAACTTGGAAAACTGATAAATGTTGTCTTTCCAGGTAGCCCCGCCCCAACCAATGGCTGTCCCCATCAGATACTTGTCAGGATCCACATAGTCCTCCGTGCCAAACATTTTCTCAGTATCCAGCAATCCGGACTCAGCAAAATCCTTCAAAATACCGTGGTGGGTTTTCTCATACGATGGCTTATCAAATGTAACCGGCTCAAATGGGGTCGAACTATTGGCGTGTAATTGGATCTGATCCTGCAACTTGTGGATTTCAGCAAGGTCCTTGACATCACCCGACTTCACTCCGATACGAACCAAGGCATACATATGGTCAGAGTGAGACGGAATCTCGTGTTTTCCAGGGCTGTAAACCATATCATACACGCGGTGATTTTCGTCCAAATACATCAAGGAAATATAACGGTCTCCTGTGTCTGGCAATGTAATATATGCCCCCTTGGTTGTATCAACAATAGCCATCGAATAAAGCGTATCACGGTTCATACGGATAACTGGCTGTTTCTCTACACTGGGCACAGCACGCTTGTGATCAAACTTATTCACGCCTCCGGCATTCTTTTGTGTAATCGCCATCTGACGATGGGTTTCTACGAACGGATAGTTTTCATTGTCTACTTGAAGGAGTTTACCCTGACTGACCAGATCGGTCACACCTGAGGTATTTTTATTGTCTGACGCGAGAAGCATGCCGCTTCCAAGAGTAAGGCCGAGCATGGAATTGATGAGTATTTGTGATGTTTTCATAATATTGTTGGTGGTGGTAATTCGTAAGAATTGATTTTATTGTTTGTTGATAAAGTAATTATGACTGTTTCGATTTAGAAGCGATCTTGACGGCTGTCCTGACGGTTGTCGCGATGATCCTGACGGTTGTCCTGATGCTCACCCCGGTTATCCTGTCGATCACCCCGGTGCTCCTGTCGATTGTCCTGACGATGATCCCGGTTCTGCTGTCCGATCGTGTCTCCGTAGAGTGAGCAACTGGAGAGGACGAGGAGGCCGAGGACGATACTTTTTGTTGTGGTTTTCATAGTTCTTAATTTCTAATGGTTTGTTGTTTAATTGGTTCGTTGTAGTTACCCGGGGAATGATTGCTTCCCTCAGGACGATTTAAAATTACCACCACTCCACCGATCCCACATGTATCCCAAGGGTGTAAAAAAGGGTGTAATTTGCACCTTTTTCGATTTTTTAGACGATTTTATCTCACGCAAAGGCACAAAGACACCAACACAATTTTCTTTTTGCGGCTTTGCAGCTTAAACGAAGTGGGCGTGACTTCACCCCCTCAAGATAACCTATGAATGACATGTCCAGCCCTATTGGCTTGGTCCAGGATTGAGCTGCAGAGTGTCTGCGCTTTCCTGTTTGCGCTTCGGGCCCTTGCACAGCTCCCACAAGCCTTGCACTTCACTCACCTCCGGCGGTTGCCCGCCACCAAAAGCATGGGCCATCAATGCCTCAGCTGCGGCTTTCTTTTGCGGATCATTCGCACAGGCGGTACTGAGCTGCCACTCGGCATGTTCGGACATCTGTTGATACAGGAGTTCCAGACATCGTTGGCTATCTTGCTGTTTGGCGGCATGCATATAGGCGGCTCGAGCACGACGGTGACGACGAAGGGATTGAATTGAGAAATAAACGCCCCATGCCTTGCAAGTGGCATGGGGCGTTACTTGATACGAATGAACGGTAATTTTAGTGCGTCAATTTATGACGTTACTAACGGCGCCGAAGTATGAGGGTAAGCGCGCTAAGGCCAAGAAGGGCTGCGGAGGATGGCTCAGGAACTGCCGATACATTAAAATTGGCCAACGTCACGCCGTCGTCGCCACCGAAGAATATAGATGCATTATCGGTGTCTCCCCAGCCACCAGTGCCGATCAGAGAGGATACATCACGCGTGAGAGAGCTTTCAAAAGATCCATCATTATTGGCATCGACACTGAATGTGAGTTCTTGTGCTGATGAGCTGAAGGAAATTTTTGCAAGGTGGGTTCCTAGGCCGTATGACACACCGGTCATGTTGGTTTGATTGTCGCCGAAGTCTTCGCTTATGGAACTGAACAAGAATGTATTTCCTGTGTTACCATTTGCTAGTTCGACAACTGCTGCTGAATTTCCAGTTTGATAGTCAGGCAAACTAAATGTTCCCAGTTGACCCGTGCCCATGCCGAAGAAGACGTTCTGGTTGGCTATGTCGCTGATGGTGAATTCAATCGTCGCTGTGAAATTTGCCGTGTGGTAGTCATTCTGGATGGTGGAGAGGTAGTTGCGACCGCTATCGCTGGAGCTACCCAAACCAAAAACTGCGCCAGTTGTGCTGAATTCGATGCGCTCAAACGAGGCATGCCCCCCGGGGTCTGGGGTTCCGTCTCCTCCCCCCCAAATGAAGGACGGTGTCAACCCTGCAGCCGTCAAATTATTGACTGTGGCTGTAGCTTCAGATGAGTCATCAATACCTCCGTCATTATCAACGCCGCCCAATGACTGGAGAGTGACGGATATAGAAGTTGCTGCGTTTGTGGTCAGTGCCATTGCGATGCTTGCTGCTGCTCCTACTAGCAGTGCTTTTCTGTTTTGTATGTTTTGTACTTTTTTCATGGTTTCTGCATGTTGTTTTGCGAGAAGAGGTTCTTTTGTTATTCTAGTGTGATGGTTTTGGTTGATTGGATATCCTTGGAGGATGTACCGGTCATGAGGTGGAACTCTCCGGCTTCGACCTGCCACTCTTTGGTGGATGGATCCCAGAAGGCGAAGGAGCGGAAATCCAGCTCCAGGATGACTGTCTTCGATTCACCTTGTTTGAGGAACACCTTGCGATATCTTTTTAGTTCCTTCTCGGGGCGGACGAGGGAGGATTTTTTGTCGCCAACATAGAGTTGCACGACCTCCGCGCCCTCGCGATCTCCTGTGTTGGTGACTTTGACCGCCACTTTCACATGGGGTGACTTGGTGGAAGCGTCAACCACACGGACACCCACAGTTTTCACACTGAAGGTGGTGTAGCTGAGCCCGTGCCCGAATGGGAAGCGAGGCTCGATGTTCTGTTGATCGAACCAACGGTAGCCGAAGAAAATCCCCTCTGTGTAGTTCGTGTGTGGATCAGCGGAAAGAGGACCCAGCTTACCAGGGTAGGTTTCTTTGGCGTGGCAGGCGTAATCGTTGAGCTTCTTGCCAAAGGTTGCGCTGAGTTTGCCGCTTGGGTTTACTTTTCCGAAGATGAGGTCGGCAATGGAATTTCCGGCTTCCTGCCCCCCATACCATGCCTCCAGAACGGAAGGAACCTGATCAATCCACTGTTCCATGCGAACGACGGAGCCGTTGACAAGGACGACGATGAGGTTTTTGTTGACTTTAGCTAGCTCGGAAATGAGTTCAGCCTGTGGTCCGATGAGTTCTAGGTTAGGAATGTCGTGTGTATTTTGCCCCCATCCGCCTTCACTGTCATAGCCGTGATGGGTTCCTCCCACGAAGATGACGGCATCGGCATCTCTCGCCTCGGCAATGGCGGCCTCGGAGTTTTGCGTAGGATCCTGCCAGACGAGTTGGAGTGAGGCGTCTCCTCCGTTGTCATAGTATTCGATCTTGATGTCGTATTCCTTACCTGCAACTAGATCTATTTGCTGCATCACGGTTTGTTTGCCGTGGTCTCCCCACTGGTCGACCACGAGTTTACCGTCTAACCAGAGGCGTGATCCATCATCGCTACAGGTTCCTAGTTTGGCTTTGCCTGTGAGAGGAGATATGAATTTACCTGTCCAGCGTGCAGAGAGGTTGTTGGTTGGCATGTTTGGCACGGAAGGTAGACCAAACATGGCCTTGCCCCATCGGAAGTTGATGGCCAGTGATGGTGCTCGCTCTACAGGTTCTCCTTTGAATTTCTTGTTGTTCCAGTATTCTCCCATCAGACCCGGCTTGCCGTTAGGTTGTTTGAGCATGGAGGAAGGGATAACAGATGTCCCCTCATAGGTGTAACCTGCGACGTAGTGGACCTTGTCACCGAGAACATTTTGGATGCCCTGAAGGGGGGTGATTTCGTAAGGGGACATCACGCCTCCGGAGCCTCCCTGTCCACGATGTTCTTTGGCTGCATTCGGTCCGACGATAAGAAGTTTCTTAATCTTGGTGGGGTTAAGAGGCAGCACCTTGCGGTCATTTTTCAACAAGACCATACCCTCTGCTGCCAGACGACGGATAGTGTCCTGATGCGCCCGAGTTTGGACTGAGCCTTTGGGCTGCATGTGCGGGTCGATTACGTGGGTTCTCAGCATGAGACGCAACATGCGGCGAACCTTGTCGTCTAGCACGGACATCGGTAATTGGCTCGTCTTTACCAGATGGACAAGGCCATCTTCTTTGCCGAACAGACTGGTTCCCATTTCAAGGTCAAGCCCTCCCAAAGCACATGCCTTGGCGTTGTGGGCAGCGACCCAGTCTGAAACCATCACTCCGTCAAACCCCCATTCCTTTTTTGCCACTGTTTCCTGTAACCACTTGTGTTCTGAGGCGTAAACGCCATTAACACGATTGTAAGCTGACATGATGCTCCAGGTTTTGCCTTCCTTCACGGCCATCTCAAAAGGAAGCAGATACATCTCACGTAGGGTGCGCTCGTCCACGTTGGAGCTAGAGAGGTAACGGTGGTTTTCTTGATTGTTGACGGCGAGATGTTTGATGCAGGCTGCTATATCAAGGCTCTGCACGCCCTGGATGTAGGCAACCGCTGTTTTTCCAGTCAGATAGGGATCCTCACCAAAGTATTCGAAGTTGCGTCCGCAGAGTGGAGTTCGCATCAGGTTAACACCAGGGCCAAGGATCCAATGGCGCTTTTCGCCAAGCATTTCTTCGGCAAGCAGGCGTCCATATTCGTAGGCTGATTGGGGGTTC